>JANNSS010000305.1:0-7979 GCA_031402955.1 Saprospiraceae bacterium | reverse complement strand
AAAATACATCCCATCTTCCAGTTGATGATTGATGGCCATTACTTTATTTCCGGGTTGTACATTTTGTCTTGAGACCAGTCGCCCCTGGATATCAAACATATGAATGGACGTGACATCTTTTTCAAATCCCTCGCTTTGTTTCAGGTAGATGGTCTCGCCATTTGAAGGATTTGGATAGACCATAAAATATTTTCCGGCAGGATATGTTTCAATGCTTGACAAAGGACCTTCGTAAAGTTTAAAATTATCAATATGTACTTTGAGGATATAATCACTCTGTCCGGAAGTAGTATCTGTGGCACTGATCATCAGCCGCACCTGATTGATCGGACCCGTAAGACCAAAGGTAGGATAGGATTTGGATTGCCATGATCCGGTGATGGTATCATTTCTCAATTCTTCCAGCAAGGTTGTATCTACATCATTCGTAAGCCAGACACTAAGCCCGGTATATTGGTTTGGTGGAAATTCGCAAAGCCAGTAGTCAAATTTTATTTCAGGATTATTTTCCACCTCAGTAAGATCCATAGGTGGAGATATCAACCAGGTAGTGCCTCCACTCACTTCATTGTCCTGCACATTGTCTGAAGTAGAGAGACCAGTGACGTAAGCGAATCCCCCAAGATCATTTGGTGAATCGCCTGCTGAACTGCAAACCCTGTCTTCAAAGAGCAATTGTTCAGTTGGAATTCCACGACCCCATATACCGCTGGTAGCATCTCCTGCAATGGTCCAGCCAAGGTCTACATCGAAATTGTCCTTATAACCTTCTACCAGTTGTATGGTCAGTTGTTTTGGTTCATCCATGACCACGATTGTCTCATAGGTATGCCCCCATATACCTGATTGTAATTCATAAGTCCCGCCATAGATAGCCGGTAGGAAGAAATCACCATTTTCATCACAGGTCAATTCATAGACTTCATCGGGACCGAACAATGTCACTTTTGCAAAAGGAACATTGCCTCCTTCACTGAAGAGTACTTTTCCACCGACACTGTATACTGGTAGCGGCACTAATTCAACAACAGGCGTGAGTACTTCTCCATTGATAAAATCAGCAATGATCGTCTTCGTATAATATCCTTCTTTTTGTACTGTGTAACTATATTGACCGGGGATGGCTTTGCCCATTTTAAATACACCATCAAAACGTGTAGGCTGAGGTAAAATAATCTCCTCACTTTCGATCGTCACGGTAGCATTAACCACCGGTGCTCCTGTTATCGAATCCACGACAGTACCTTCAAGAAAGCACGCACGGACATAATTAGGTTCAAATACAAATAAACCAGTATTGCGGTCAGAGCTGAGGATTTTATGTGATGGAAGCCATGGAAAGGTACCCCACACTCCCGGAAAGCCTCCATCTGCCCCGAGGAATGAATCAAAATTTCCCACCTCCACGAGGTTGTCAGGACGTGATCCATCGACTATCACAGTACCATTAGCATAGTAGGCAACGAGAAGCCAGTCTTGTTCCCACACATATACGTTGTGAACTATATTTCCTAATCCTTCAGTGGCTGCTTGTCTCCAACGATCCAGTTCAATGATATTTCCCGGATCACTGATGTCATAGGAGGTGACATACGAATTTGATCTTTCGTCGGTAGTAAACATGTATTTGCTGTTGTCCGACAACCAGGCATTGTGTGTGAATTCACTGGGTGTCTTTACCTGACCAAGCATCGTAATATTTTGCGGATCATGTGCATCATAGATAGACAGGTTTCCGGAATAGATCTCAGCGCTATAGATGATACTGTCTCTTGTATAGCAGTCATGAGAATATATGGCAGGAGCATACCCAAGGAACACCGGATCAGTGGGACTGGAAGCAACATCAAGCATTATTACCCCTCCGTTATTAAGGTTACTTCCATTGAGATAGAGGATGCCATGCTCATCTGTCCAGAGCGTGTGTGCTCGGGTCAAAGCTCGCGGGCCGTTATCTGTAGGTAATGAATCCTGCCAGATATAAGTTTTAACGGAGTCCGGGAGATATTGCAGGTCAATGATCAGAATACCTACGTTTACTTCTGCCGACACATAGGCATAATGCCCATAGGTGTTGATATCTTTCCAGAGATTGTTTACTGTAGGGACAAAGGCAACTTCCTTAAGTGGAGTAACATCTATATCCACAATTGCAACGCCTCCATGCAGACCGACTAAGGCGTATTCTTTGCCATCCTGGGCTACCCAGCCACAAATGTCATTAACCCCGGAAGTGTAGGTAACGCTGTCCTGTAAAGTCATATTCAGCTGGGAATAGGAAAATACTGGGGTAAGTAATAATAGAAGGCCAGTCAGGCCCTGGAGGAAGGTAATTCTCATAAAAAGTTACTGGTTCATTTGAAAAAGGACTGCAAATTAAGGATTTCAACCAAGGCAGGAGGTCGGCAAAGTGACATTATTGATTTGAACCGTGTTTCCACGGCGAATATTGATCACCGGTTGATAATTCCTGAAAGTCATCCGGGACAACAGTCAGGGGTAGAACAGGACGGAGTCCGGCGAAGCATCTGGCGGGTAATTCCTGGTATAGTTTGGTACCTTCTGTTTTCCAGTTGATCATTTCATCAGAAATTTCTTTTATGATTTTACCGGGATTACCAGCCACCAGACTGCGTCTTGGTATTTTTTCCCCTGCTTTGATAAACGTCAGCGCCCCGACAATACATTCTTCCCCCAGCTCAACTTCATCCATGATGACAGAATTCATTCCCACCAGGCAATTCCTGCCTATGATGGCTCCGTGTATCACAGCTCCATGACCTATATGGGCACCTTCCAGCAGTCTGACCGTAATGCCCGGAAACATATGAATGGTACAGTTTTCCTGCACATTACACCCATCTTCGATCACGATACCTCCCCAATCTCCCCTGATGGCCGCCCCTGGCCCGATGTATACGTTTTTACCAATGATCACCTTGCCCGTGACTGTGGCCAGCGGATGCACAAAAGAGGACGGATCGACCACCGGAATGTGGTCTTCAAAACGGTATATCATGATTTTCAAGCCTTTAGCAGCTCAAAATTAGCCAATCAATCGGTCCCTGAGCATGCTGATCTACCATTTATACACATCTTTGAATTTTCCCAGGTAATAGAGTATCCTTTAGATAAATAGGCCTAGGCCGTTGCAGGAGTTTGCTACTGCGACCAGAGGAATCCCCATATAGATTATCCATTGGAATTTAGGGTGGTATACCGATGGTTGCAGGAGCAAACTCCTGCAACGGCACCCTTCTTATTGATTTTCTCTTTCACCGCCCTCCCGACTCCCTTCTTGCTGGGCAGTATCTTCGGTTCAGCATGATCTGCCCTATGCTCTATGCTCTTTGCCCATTTATTGCTATTTTTACCCATTCATAAACTATTGAATTGGTGGCATCGATCCACAATATCAGCATCGGGGGCATCAATGGAAAGGAAATCAGGTTAGATCAATTTAAGGGTAAAAAAATGCTGATCGTCAATGTCGCATCAGCATGCGGATATACTCCACAATATGAGCAGCTGGAAGAATTGCACAGGCATTACAGGGAGAGATTAGTGGTTTTAGGATGCCCATGCAATGATTTTGGCAGGCAGGAAACTGGTGATGAAGAGGAGATTCAGTCCTTTTGCAAGACCATGTTTGATGTGACCTTTCCATTGAGTATAAAAATAAATATCCGGTCGAAGCCGGTTCATCCATTATACGAATGGTTGACTTGCAAGACCAACAACGGGGTATCCGACAGTGAGGTAACCTGGAATTTTCAAAAGTATGCCATAGGCCCGCAAGGAGAATGGCAACATGTTTTCACTGCAGAGACTTCGCCCCTCGATGACCAGATCATAAAATGGATTGAAGCCCCCTGATACATCAGGTATGGCGCTATTGGATCATTTTGGCCAGCCGACAGTCCGGCAACAATTGGACACCATCCTCTCCGGGGGAAGGTTGCCACATGCCATCATGATGTATGGTGAGCCAGGGTATGGAATTCTTCCTGGCGCCCTTTCCCTTGCAAACGATATCCTTTGTACCAATCCACAAAATGGAAAGGCATGCAGAAACTGCACATCCTGCAACAGAGCAGCAAAAAATATTCATCCTGACCTTCACTTCCTGTTACCGCTTGCCGGAGCAAAATCATTGACAGAAGAATATTTAGCCCCATGGCGGGAAGCCGTAACGGAGAATCCCTGGATGGATGTATTTCAGTGGACTCAGTTTTGTGAGGTCGAAGGCAAACAGGTAGATATTCATAAAGAAGATATTCAGCATGTTACTGGTGATCTCAGCCTTCAGGCTTTTGAGGGTGGTAACAAGGTCCTCGTGATCTGGATGGCCCAGTTTCTCGCCAAGGAAGGTAACCGATTGCTCAAAATGATCGAAGAACCACCAGATCAAACCTATTTTATCCTGGTGACCAATCAACGCGAGCAGGTATTACCTACCATCAGGTCTCGGTGTATGCAACTTTATTTTCCTCCGATGGAACAGGATGAGATTCTTCGTCTGCTTGTGGAAGAATATAAAGTAGACAGAAATGCAGCGCCACTGATTGCACGTCAATCCGTCAACAATATGGGCAGGGCCTTTTCGCTTGCGCACAATACCATGATGAATTTCAAGGATGAAATGGCTGCCTGGTTCAGGGCCATTATTGGACGCAAAGGACACGAACTGGGAGGTTGGTCAAACAAGATGGGCACCCAGGAAAAAGAAGAGCAAAAACAGTTTGCACTGTATTCAATAGCTTTTGTCAGAAATATGCTTTGGGCTTTGTCCGCAAAGGACGATACGGAGTTTCCGGTCGAAGGCAGCGAGATGATCAAATATTTACATCAACACTACGATCCTCAAGCATGGCATCCAGTCATCCAGTGCCTGCAGTCAGGATATGAAAAAATCACCAGGAATGCCAATACCAAGTTGCTTTGGCTGGCCATGTCTGTCTCCATTAAAAATCAATTAGCGGCGTATCGCCTTCAACATATAAACTCGTAAACTATGGCTTGTGCCACTTGCCAAAGCGGATCCCCAAACGGCTGTCAGGATAATGGTCACTGTTCAACAGGCGGCTGTAATAAAATGAATACCTATGACTGGCTCGCAGTCTATGATTATGAAGATCCGACCGGAACCGATATCGTAGAGATCAGTTTTAAGAAAGGGGCCCGAAAAGAATTTTTTCGCAACCACCAGTTTAATCCTGCACAGACCCGTGACATGGTCGTGGTTGATACAGGCACTGGTTTCGATGTGGGTGTCATCTCCCTGACCGGTGAGTTGGTGAGACTGCAGATGAAGAAAAAACGTGTCAAGGAAGCAACGATCACCAATCCGGTTGTCAGGATAGCCAACGACAGAGATATCGAACGCCTCAATGAATACCGGGCCCTCGAAAAGCAGGCCATGGTAAGAGGGAGGGCGATCACAGTTTCACTAGGTCTGGATATGAAGATATCTGATGTGGAATACAGAGGTGATGGCAGGAAAGCAACATTTTATTATACAGCCGAAGGTCGTGTCGACTTTCGCGAACTGGTCAGGTTATATGCAAAGGAATTTCAGGTCAAAGTTGAAATGCGACAGATCGGTGCGCGACAAGAATCCTCCAGGATCGGAGGTATCGGCACCTGCGGCCGTGAACTGTGCTGCTCCACATGGCTGACAGATTTCAAATCAGTCAATACCCATGCAGCGCGCTATCAAAACCTTTCCATCAACCAGGCAAAACTCTCCGGCCAATGCGGCAGATTAAAATGCTGCCTCAACTATGAACTCGACACGTACATGGAAGCTATTGATGAGTTTCCACAAGATGTAGATGTGTTGAGGTATCAGGGAGGATCCTCTTCACTCATCAAGATGGATATTTTTAAACGCCTGCTCTATTATAGTGTTGAAATAGAGCGAGGCAGGAATACGGTGATGGCCTTGTCACTCGAACGTGTCAAGCTGATCAAGCAAATGAACCTGAAGGGAGAATTGCCTGATCAGTTACAGGATCCAAATCTAGTGGTTGAGGAAGAACAACTCGACTATGATGATGCAGGGGGCGAAATCGATTTGCCGGATTATAAAAAGAAAAAGAACAAGAAGAAGAAACCGGGACAGCGTCCGGATGGCCAAGGTACTGGTGGTCAACAACAACCTCAGCAAAGGAGAGATCAGGGCGACAGGACAGATCAACCAAAGCGCGACAATCAACAACGCCGAAATGATCAGTCTCCACGACCTCCGCGCGATCCGAATGCACCTCCACGTGAACCAAGACCACCGCGCGATCCGAACGCCCCAAGACAGGAGCACAAACAACGTCCACCACGTGACCCGAATGCACCAAGAGGCGACCAAAAACCACGTGAACCAAGACCACCACGCGATCCGAATGCACCTCGTAGTGATCAACAGAATCGTGAACCAAGACCACCGCGCGATCCCAATGCACCTCGTAGTGATCAACAGCCACGTGAGCCAAGACCACCGCGCGATCCGAATGCACCAAGGAGCGAGGAAAACAGAAATCAACAAGGAGGCGGACAAAATCGTAATCGCAACCGAAATAAAAATCGTAACAGGGGGCCACGTCCCGAAGGCGGGGAACGACCTCCACAAAATAATCCAACCGAATGACATATGATCTGGTCATCATAGGTTCAGGTCCCGGAGGCTATGTAGCTGCCATCAGGGCAGGCCAACTCGGGATGAAAACCGCGTTAATTGAAAAATACAATACACTTGGAGGCACCTGCCTTAATGTAGGTTGTATTCCATCCAAGGCATTGCTCGATTCATCAGAGCACTTCTATCAGCTCAATCACACCTTTGCTGAGCATGGCATTAATGCACAGAAAGTGTCACTGGATATGCCACAGATGATCGAACGAAAGAAACAGGTGGTGTCCCAGACCTGTGATGGCGTGAAGTTTCTGATGAAGAAGAATAAGGTGGATGTCTATTACGGGCATGGATCTTTTGTAGACTCCACACACATCAAAGTCACTGCAGCCGATAAAACCGAAACCGTTTTGGAGGCCGGCAAAGTTATTATCGCTACCGGTTCCAAACCGGTGACACCTGCTTCTATGGGCTATGACAAAAACAGAGTCATCACGTCTACCGAAGCTTTAAATATCACTTCGCTGCCAAAGCATATGGTGATCATCGGAGCAGGTGTGATTGGCCTGGAGTTGGGTTCTGTATTTGCGCGGCTTGGGACAAAAGTTGAAGTGGTGGAATACCTTGATAGGATCCTGCCAGGGATGGATACGGACGCCGCTAAAGAATTGATGCGATCACTCAAAAAAATAGGGGTCACCTTTCATCTCAGTCATGAAGTGATTTCTGTCAAGGGATCAAAGACAAAAGCAAAGGTGGAGATGAAACCAAAGGCAGGTGGCGACGCGATAACACTTGATACTGATTATTGCCTGATAGCCATCGGTCGTCGCCCATATACTGAAGGTCTTGGTTTGGAAAATACAGGGGTGAAGCTCGATGAAAAGGGAAAGATTATTGTAGGCGAGCATCTACGCACTGATGAGCCAAACATTTATGCCATTGGAGATGTCATCAAGGGAGCTATGCTTGCCCATAAGGCTGAGGAAGAAGGCATCTTTGTAGTGGAGACAATTGCAGGACAAAAACCCCACATTGACTATAATCTTATTCCCGGTGTTGTCTACACATGGCCGGAAATAGCTTCAGTAGGAAAAACAGAAGAAACGTTGAAGGCCGAAGGAGTGGAATTCAAAGTGGGTAAATTCCCCATGAAGGCGCTGGGCCGTTCAAGAGCAAGCGGGGATACAGAAGGATTTGTGAAAGTGATTGCACATAAAGCCACAGACGAAATCCTTGGCGTTCACATGTTTGCCGCACGTGCAGCTGATCTCATCATGGAAGGCGTGGCGCTGATGGAATTCAGAGCATCTGCGGAGGATATGGCGAGGATATCTCATCCTCATCCTAC
>JANNSS010000304.1:0-22716 GCA_031402955.1 Saprospiraceae bacterium | reverse complement strand
ATCTACACAGATTTGAATCATCACTTTTCCTTCCTTGATGGCTAGGCTTCCGACATTGTTGGCGCGATTCAATAATTCTCGATCAAGCGAGCCATCGAGACCCACTCCCCATGATAACCCGTTTCCATCCTGCCCTACTCCTGTGTTCTTGCCTGCACTTCCAGAGCCTGTACCTCCGCCAGGACCTGATCCGACACCATTTTGGCTTCCAGTTCCACCGCCTTGCCCTCCTTGGCCGCCTGTGCCAGATCCGAATCCGTCGCTAAAGATATCTGAATCGTCTTCTCCGTCCCCTGGACCAGAGCCGGCGACATCCCCGAAGCCACCCTCGGACCAGTCGATCATTTTCATCTCTTCGACACCATCACTTTCATACGAATTATAATCACTGACAGATTGCCATGCTTGCTGGGTTACTATTTTAGGGGTAGGCAGGGGTATTTCGCCAATATTGGATCGAAGCGCACTGCTGGTCTTCATCACGGAAGTCACTGTGGGGGTGGCCAATCTGGAGGGAGCCGCTTGCTGAGGCCGGGATTTTGCAGCTTCCTCCGAAGCAGGACTACCGCCTGCTTCACTCCCCGACATTTTGGAAGCCATATCCGTGTTTTCCAGCTCCTCAAACTTTTCAACTTCAGGCTTAACGTACTGATTATAAGGATAATCAAACTGAATGATCAGGGCCTCTTTGGTAGGTTCCTCTGGTGGCTTCATAGCAAAAATCGGAAGGAAAAGCATGATCAGGAGCAAAGCATGCACAATGAAGGATACGACCCTTCCACTGTTGCGGCTCTTACTTTCTACACGAGATTTATGGCGATTTTTCATAGGCTTTACAACACAATAAACGATCTAAAAATCCCACTATTGTAATTCATTTTCCTCAATCGATGCACTTCAGCATAAAAAACCCCGGAATCTTAAAGAATCCCGGGGCTCCGATAATAAAAAAATCTAATGCCGAATCTGTAGGGTCAGCTTTTGTAAAGCACCAACAACATGAAGCATATTCCCTTCTTATACTGCTTTGTCACAAGTGACCGACTGAAATATTTACTCTTGCTGCTATAATTGGAATTGAACAGATCATCAGTAAAAACACTGACTGGTTTTTGATCTGTCTATTCTCCAATTATTGAACAATAAATTTCTGCATTCTGCCTTCAAGCTTTATAAAATAGATTCCTTGAGGTAATCCATTGATTTCAGCATGGTCTGTATTAAATCCATGACCAACCAGTTTGCCGGAAGTGTCGAAGATGCCATAAGAAACCACTTCACGTCCAAAATTCAAATTTCCGCTTGAAATCGGGTTAGGATATACAGGCGCCATTTTGGCTTCCTCAATTTCTTTAGAACCGCTGATCAGGTTTTCCAATACTGGATTGTCCTTGAAGTTAGCTCCGGATAATGCAGGTGATGCAACGATTGGTCTGAAATTTGGTGTTTTTGATGCAGCCAATGGATTGATCAGCAAAGTACCGGTGGTGTATGAAACAGGGTCAATGTTATTGGCAAGGTCTCCACCTTCTCTTAACCATGAAGTAATGGCCCCCAGTTTTGCTGCAGATCCTGCAGCCCGTGTGACCTCTGCCAATCCGTTTGCAGTCGTATCGGTGGTGCTGGTAAATGCAGACGCTGTATTTACGATGAGGTTATTGGCAAAAGAAATCTGTTTTTGCTGGACATTCACCGGAGTGTTTGGTGTAACTAAGGCTAATGCAGCCGGATAATTAGTATTATGTATACAACTGTCTCCATCGATCATGAGGAAATTACGGTAACCCATGAAGATACTGTTGACGATACGCTCACTTGAATTTCTCCTGATACGGGCACCACGGCGGAAAGCTGCCCTGGTAACGGAATTCATTTCTGAATACTTAGCGCCAACGGGCACAGGGCCAACCATCGTAAAATTGGAGAAAACACAATTGGTATATGGTGAAACGCTTGCCGTACCGGTAGCTTCATTATCACTTTCAAATCCTTCTGATGTAGATGATCCGGATGGCAGGCTATACGTAAGGTCATATAAGGATGAATCCTTGACACCTATGCCGAACTGGCAAAGGCCTCCATATCCATTGTCTGTATCAAAGTCATCGTCAGTGCCTTTCCATGCAATCAAATGCTTAGAGTTGACAGTTCCACCAAACCACTCGAAAGAATCATCACCGGAATGAGACACCTGTACATGATCGATCACGGTTCCTGAACCAACAGCTCCTAAGGTCAAACCATTGACTTCTTTATTTGCTTCGAAAGCAACACCGCCAAATTCAAGGCGGATATATTCAAGTGTACCGGAATTGTCATTGATGTCTGTTCCGCCAAATCGGGCTAAGGTGTTATCAAAACTGACATTGTTAAATCCTTCCATCTGGACATTATTGTTGTCGGTACCATTCAACAGATTGTGCCTGGACTTACCGGCAATAACTAATCCTCCCCAATCACCTCTGTTCCGCTGGCCTGGCGCTTTCGTTGAAGTCAGTACAACAGGATTGTTGCTTGAGCCCTCTGCTTTTATTTCACCACCGCGTTCTACAACGATCGTAGCATAATTCTTTGGTGAGGAGTTTAGGTCTGCTGTAGCACGAATGATTGTCCCGGCAGGTATGACTAATTTACCCCCATCTCTGACCACAATTAAACCTTTCAACAAATAAACTTTTGAGGCATCAAGGGTCAACGTTCCTGTTATGCTGATTTCACCAGGTACAGGTAAAGTTGAAATCAAACCATTTAACGTTGTAGTATCTGTTGGATCAGGATATGCTGTGCTGTTAGGATCAAAGTTTGCCCAACCGCTTGTCCAATCCAATGAAGGATCAGGAGACAAAGCACCAACATAGGTAGTGGCCTCTAAATTGAAATTTGCTAAAACAGGGTTGTCTGTGAAATTGAACCCTCCTGCAGCAGGAGAACTGCCAACAGGCCTGAAATTAGGTGATTTAGATGAAGAGACAGGGTTGACTAACAATGTACTTGCTGTAAAAGGAACAGGGTTAATGTTGTTGGCCAATGGACCGGCCTCCCTTACCCAATTATTTATAGCATCGAGTTTCGCATCGGAACCAGCGGCGCGAGCTACTTCCACCAAACCATTAGCTGTCGTATCCGTCGTACTTGTGAAAGCAGATCCCGTATTGACGATGATGTTATTAGCATATGAAATGGAGTGGTTTTTAATATCAACTGGAGTATTTGGGGTGACCAAAGCCAATGCTTCCGGGTAGTTGGTATTGCGTACGCAGCTATCACCATCTATCATGAGGAAGTTTCTGTAACCCATGAAAATACTGTTGACGATGCGCAGGGAAGAGTTTCTTCTGACGCGAGCACCGCGGCGGAATGCTGCCTTTGTTGTAGAATTCATAGAGGAATAAGCCGAACCAACTGGAACCGGACCCACCATGGTATAATTGGAAAATACAGCGTTAGTATAAGGCCGCACATTAGCGGTACCTGTTGCTTCATTATCGCTTTCAAACCCTTCAGAAGTTGAACTGCCGGAAGGCAAACTGTAGGTTAGGTCATAATATGCTGAATCACGAACACCGATACCAAATTGGCTAAGCCCTGAATAACCATTGTCCGTATCAAAATCATCATCTGTTCCTTGCCAGGCAATCAGGTTTTTCGAATTTACTGTACCACCAAACCATTCGAATGAATCATCACCCGAGAAAGAAATCTGTATATGGTTCAGGACAGTTCCCGCACCTACTGCTCCAAGTGTCAAACCGTTGATTTCCTTATTTGCCTCAAAAGCAACGCCGCCGAATTCTATGCGGAGATAGGTGACTGAACCTGAATTATCATTTGGTTCAGTTCCGCCAAATCGTGCCAAGGTGTTTTCAAAGCTTATATTATTAAATCCTTCCATCTGGACGTTATTATTGTCCGTACCATTTAACAAGTTATGGTTTGACTTGCCGGCAATCAGGATACCACCCCAGTCACCCCGGTTGCGCTGACCTGCATCCTTTGCTGATGTGAATACAACAGGATTGCTGCTTGTACCTTCAATTTCAATCTGTCCACCACGCTCCACCACCACGGATGCATAATTTTTCGGAGAGGAATTCAAATCGGCCGTTGCACGAATAATGGTGCCTTCAGGGATAACCAGTTTACCACCAGTTCGCACGACGATAAGACCTTTTAATAAATAGACTTTTGAAGCATCAAGGGTAAGTGTATTGGAGATACTGATTTCACCCTGTAGCGGCAATGAAGCGATCATACCATTTAAGGTAACTGTATCTGTAGGATCAGGATAATCCGTGTTCTTAGGGTCAAAATTGGTCCATCCATTCGTCCAGTCGTAAGACGGGTCTTCTGACAAAGCACCTACATAAGGCACCTCAAGCAGCTGGAAATTGGATTGTGCTGACAAGGAATGCATGGTCAGCATCCCAAAAAAGGCAAGCGTGAAAAGTAAATATTTTTTCATTGCAATCGAGATTTAGTTTAATGAATAGTTATGCTTTAAATTCTGGTAATTATTTGGCGATATGGCCTTCTGGTAAAGCCACTTCATCTTTTATGATTTTACGTTCCAGCGGATGATATAATTTGGTTTAAAAGGAGTAGCCCAGACTGAATGTTGCTGTATAACCTGCATTTGAAACATACATGAGTCGGTCACCGGAATTGGGTTCAGCAGGATCTGTATACTTTCCATCCTGGTCACCATCCTGATAGTAGGTAAAATCATTATGGAGCAGATCACCTATTGTAAGCTTGATGTTGATATTGTTAAATGTTTTTCCCACCTGAATGTCGAGCACTGTTCGTGGAGTCTCATATATATCCTGGCGAGTGTCTCCAAACTTAGGATCTACGCCAACAAAAGCGATTCGTCGTCCTATTCTGTTGAGAGAGACGTTACAAGCCCATCCATTATCCCTGTTTTCATATTGCAGTCTTGCATTGATAATGTAGGGTGATTGTCCCTGCAGTGGCCTGTCAGCTTTAGCCTGAGAACCTTCTTTGAATTCAAGGGTTGATTTGATCAGGGATAGATTGCCATAAACAGCCAGATCCTTAAAAAAGCCTGAATTGCCAATGAAGTCAAACCTCTTTTTGACCTCAAATTCCATCCCATAGATCGTAGCTGATTGCTCATTTTCATAGGTAAAGGTGGTGAAGGGTTGTGTGACATCCAGGCTAAGTTCAATCGGGCTAACAATGTGTTTGTAGAACCCTCCGATGGAAATCAGTTCACCTCCTTGCGGAAACAATTCATAACGCACGTCAAAATTATTAAGTGTGGCGATTTCCAATTCCGGATTTCCCCTTATTTCTGCATTTCTCTCAAACACAAAGAATGAAAATGGCGCTAACTCACGAAACTCAGGGCGGTTTACAGATGCGAAATAACTGGCTCTAATATTTGTCTTTTCGGACAACGAGTATGTTAAATTTACAGAGGGTAGTATTGATGTCTTTTCAATGGAGGCAATGGAGGTATTTATTTTCTGATTGTTGACCTTGATATCGATATCTTCATACCTCACGCCATAGATTGCACGCAACTTTGAAAAATAGGTTTGATCAGCAGAAACATAAAATGCATTTAAATCAGATTTCCCCTGATAATAGGCCAGGTCATCTGAGGTCTTTTCAATCAGAAATAACCTTGTGGCATCAATGTTACTTTGTCCTAAATCGATGGATGGGTCGAGGGTGGTTTCGTCAGGTGCTCCACTATATACAAAACTTCTTCCGGAAAAATCCCGGTCACGGGATTGATAGAAATACCCGCCCTTTAGCTCCGTCTTGACCTTGCCGTGTCCTATTTTTTTACTTAGATCCAGTGTTCCGCAATACAGATTTTCATTGAGGTCCGATACAAATCGTCCTGTGCTGCTGTTGAAAAAATCTCCAAGCGCTAAACGATAATCTGGAAAATCCGGTGTCGTCGTATAACTCACAATGCGATAATCAGGCACTTCACGATGAACATTTGAATAGCTCACCGATGCATTGATTAAAAAAGCACTATCACCTACGATTTGCTTTAAGGATGCAATCCCGTTATAAAGTCGGTTGTAATTGATGATACTGGCTGAATTCTGGACGGTCAAGGCATCGCTAAAATTCGCTGTACCTGTCCGGAAAATAGTATTGAAATCAGAAGTGATATTCAATAAATTCCTGAAATTAACCTGTGTGCGAGGTGCAATATAATTGATGTTGAAAATACCTCCGGAGTTAACATTTAGAACACTGGCCTCGTCATAGAAGCCGGAAACTTGTCCTGATCCATCAAAGGTGTTCACCCCACTAACGGTATTCTTGAGCGTACTTGAATAATTTAATGCCATGATCACGCCCAGTTTTTTCTGATTTTGCAATTGGATTGGAAACCCAATAGAATAGGCAAGTCTGGGGGCGAGGCCGGCCTTGATAGTTGACCTCGACCAGTCATTATTAAATTCCTTCGAAATATCTCCCAGTCTTACCTTATCAGCCTGAGTAGGGAATGTAGACGACAATTTCATAGCCCCTTCTTCAAAAACAGGAAGATCACGTTCGCTACTGATAAAATTAAGTTTCTCTCCGGAGTAGAGTTTGAATTGCTCGAAATCCTTAAACGTAGTCACCGAATTATATTGGATTCCAACGGATATGTTTTGTGTGAGTTTATCAGGAACGGATTTTGTATTGATCTTGATGATACCCCCTCCAAAATCACCAATGAGATCAGGCGCTCCCGTTTTGAGAATGATCAGGTTGTCGATCAGGTTGGCCGGCACCACATCAAAAGCAAAAGCTTTCCGGTCTGACTCTGTGGAAGACAATAAAGCCCCATCAAGATAACCGGCATTGTACCTGTCATTCATGCCCCGGATGATTACAAATTTACCATCCTGTATTGAAGCACCTGTCACCCTTTTAAGGATATCGCCAACGGTACGATCCGGAGTCTTACGAATTTCGGAAGCGGTAATAGCACTGGCAATATAGGCTGACTTCTTGAGTTCAAGGTTCATGACCACATCACTTGAGCGATCTGCTGTAGCTACAACTACAATTTCCTGCAAAGCTTGTGCTTCCGCTTCCCCCATCGCATATTCAACATAGGTTATGTCACCGGACTTTACATCAACGCTGATGCTTGCTGTCTGATAACCGAAATAACGCACTACGAGATTATAGGTACCGGGATCAGCGGAAATATTGAAATTTCCTTCAATGTCCGTAATTGCGCCTAAACCCGTTCCTTCCAACTCAACTGTTGCGCCAATTAAGGTTTCACCGTTTGACTTATCAACAATTTTACCAGATACGATTCCACTCTTTTGGGCAATAACAAAGGAACACATGAACGAAATCATGAGCAAAAGAAAAACCTTTAACCCTGAGTAAGGAATACAAATATGATTGTTTTTCATCTTAATAATATAGTATGCTGATTGGTGCAGGGTCGATCGGATTGGTTACGTTCTTTATAAACCCTCACCTCTATTTGAATAAATTTCAATGAAATCAACTGTTGTTCCAGTACCTTCACCTCTTAAGATGAGGCCGTTGATTTCATTGTATATTGTCGGGCAGAAGCCGGGTAGGCTTGCATACCCTGTTTCAATGATCCATAAATTCAACGTTCCGGAATTTTTATCGGTGATACCCCCTGATAAAGAGAAATTTATAGTATCACCAGCGGTGTTGGAATTTGTAATCACTGTCTTAATTTTGCTCGTTTCCAGGGTTTGAATGACCTTTGATGCTGAAAACAATAGCTTTTCTTATTTCGCTGCAAAATTACCTGTGATATATGGGGTGCATTGCATTTTATGCCTCAAGATATTGTTAATTCGGGCGCAGGAATTGGGTAGAAGGGTTACAAATAATTTACATTATTTTTGTATTTTCCTGTTAAGTCCCCAACTATCAGCTATTCGGCTTATTACAATAATTTAACAATCTTTTACAGACGTGAAGAAGTTGGATACATTGGTTGGTTAGGTTCTATCCAGGTAAAACTTACATAATGGATTCTTCTGATATTTGCACATGCCAAATACAGAGCCTGCCTTACCTTACATCCTTACAGTTATTCCAATGGATATGACGGACAACAAGATCAAAGTGCTCATTGTGGATGATGAACCTGATATTCTCGAGTTCCTTCATTACAATCTTTCCCGCAATGGATTTGATACCATACAGGCTTCAAACGGTAAAGACGCTATCAAACTGGCCGATCAGGATATTCCGGACTTGATTCTCCTGGATATCATGATGCCTGGTATTGATGGGGTCGAGACGTGTTATGAAATGCGTAAGAATCCAAAACTCAAGGATACCATTATTGCGTTCCTGACTGCCCGGAGTGAAGAATACAGCGAAATCGCTGGTCTCGAAGCTGGCGCTGATGATTACATTCAAAAACCTATCCGTCCAAGATTACTGCTGACCCGTATCAAGGCGTTGATGCGCAGAAAGGAATCCGGACGCTCAAAGGAAAATGCATCTTCCATGATTGATTTTGGTGCATTGAAAATTGATCCAAGAAGCTATCAGGCCACCATTGATGACGAAGTTATCACGCTGGCCAAAAAAGAGTTTGAAGTTTTGATGCTTTTGGCCTCCCAGCCAGGCAAAGTCTTTACCCGTGAAGAAATGTTCCACAAAGTATGGGGCTATTCAGTCCCGATCGTCAGCCGCACGATTGACGTCCACATCTCCAAGTTGAGAGAAAAAGTCGGAGACCGGTTTATCAAAACGCTGAAAGGTGTGGGGTATAAGCTGGAAGTTGATTAGTGAAGAGTGAAAAATGACGAAGGCTGAGGCTAAGGCGAAGCATGAAAAGAAGCCCTGAAGGGGCGCAAGAGTAGGAAGGGGGTTCAGCCCCTGACATGAGGCACTCCTAGCCCGGGAGAATCGCCCCACTCAGGCTAATATCCAAATTCAGATATTCTTTTTCGTAATATTCTGTATGCCTGCCTGATAATGTGTTCACTACATATTATCAACTTATTTAGATCAAATCCATACATGGGTAATCTTCCCATTTCGTTTCCTTAAGTAAAATCTTAGCCCTAATTTGAAACCATGATATCCGAAAGGACATCAGGAAATGAAAATGAATATTGTCTCATCTAAAAAATACCAATCTAATGGGTTTTGATACTAAAAATCTGCGGAATGTTGTTTTGCTCGGCCATAGCGGCTCCGGGAAAACACTGTTTGTTGAAAGCATGTTGTTTGAATCCGGAGCCATCAACCGAAGAGGTACCATTGAAGGACAAAACACCGCATCCGATTATACGAAAATAGAACAGGAAAGAGGAAACTCGCTTTTCAGTTCGCTCATGCACGTCGAATGGCGTGGCAATAAAATAAACATCATTGATACACCTGGATATGATGATTTTGTCGGTGAAGTCATCTCCTCGCTCAAGGTAGCCGATACTGCCGTGATGATCGTCAATGCTGCCAGCGGAGTGGAAGTAGGGACCGAACTCTTGTGGGAGTACATCGAAAAATTTCAGACACCATCCCTTTTTGTGATCAATCAGGTGGACCATGAAAAAGCCAACTTTGATACTAGCCTCGAACAGATCAGATCAAGATTCGGACCCAAGGCAATTCCATTCCAATATCCGCTTCAGACCGGCTCCGGATTCAGCACAATTGTTGATGCCCTAAGGATGGTCATGTATGTCTTTCCAAAGGATGGCGGGAAGCCAGAGAAAAAAGGAATCCCGGAAAGTGAAGTCGGGCGCGCTCAGGTTATGCACCAGGTATTGGTAGAAGCAGCAGCTGAAAATGATGAAAGCCTCATGGAAAAATTCTTTGATGAAGGCAACCTGAGTGAAGAAGAACTGACCAAGGGGCTCAATATTGCGCTCTCTAATCATCAGATATTTCCGGTATTCTGTGCTTCAGGCAAACTCAATATGGGAAGCGGACGCATTATGGGCTTTATCAATGACATAGGCCCCTCACCCGCTGACAGGCCAAAACCTTTAAGCACCAAAGGTGATGCCATAGCCCCTGATTCAACAGGTCCTGTCAGAGTCTTTATTTATAAAACCATTTCTGAACCTCAGGTCGGGAATGTTTCTTATTTCAAAGTGTATTCAGGCACGCTGCGTCCGGGTGATGACTTAATCAACCTGGCAAATAGCAACCATGAACGAATCTCTCAGATCTATGTGTCCGAAGGAAAAACACGGGAGGCCGTCAACGAACTCAAGGCTGGAGACCTTGGCGTCACTGTCAAACTCAAAGAAAGTCACACCAATAATACACTGACCGCAAAAGGAGTAGAATCTGGTGTCGAAGAAATCCATTTCCCTGAACCACGGATCAGGGTAGCCGTCTCTACCACAAACAAAGGAGATATTGAAAAACTTGCCAAGGCACTTCATATCACCCATGAGGAAGATCCAACCTTACTGATTGAACATTCAGCCGAATTAAGACAAATGCTTCTCCATGGGCAGGGCCAATTACATCTTGACCTGATCAAATCCCGGATTGAAAAAGTGTATGGCATCTCCATGAACTTTGATATGCCAAGGATTCCTTATCGGGAGACGATCACTAAAGTAGCTAACGAAGTCTACAGACATAAAAAACAAACCGGTGGTGCAGGTCAGTTTGCAGAAGTACACCTACGCATCGAACCTTATCATGAGGGCATGAATGATCCTGATGGACTAAATGTACGACATCGCGAATACGAAAAACTACCATGGGGAGGTACACTTGCCTTCTACTGGTGTATCGTAGGTGGTTCGATTGATTCAAAATTCAGCAATGCCATCAAGAAGGGGGTTATGAACAAGATGACCGAAGGACCACTGACCGGATCGCATTGCAGAGATATCCGTATCTGCATCTATGACGGTAAAATGCACCCGGTAGATTCCAATGATATGGCATTTCAGCTCGCTGGTACGATGGCGTTTAAAGCTGCGTTTCAGCACGCTGGGCCTCAGCTGCTCGAACCGATCTACGATCTTTCCATCTTATGCCAGGATGAAGTCATGGGGGATGTGATGGGGGATCTACAAACACGACGAGCTATCATCATGGGTATGGAACGTGAAGGCCATTATCAAAAGATTCTCGCCCGCGTACCGCTCGCAGAATTGCATGAATATTCTTCGACGCTGCGTTCACTGACGCAGGGAAAAGCAAAATTCTCCATGAAGCTTGCCGACTATCAGCAGGTTCCTTCTGAGATTCAGCAGAAATTGGTGTCAGATTACCAGGCGCATGCACATGATGAACATTGATTGGTAGGGCTTATGAGCTTATGAGCTTATGGCTTATAAGTTTATAAGTTTAAAAGTTTAAAATGCGCTTAAGAGATGAGGGGCTTAGGAGGTGAGAGGCTTAGCTATACAACGTATGTAAATCGCTGACTGCCTAACGCCTACTGCCTAATGCTGACTGATAGCTGATAGCTGATCACTGATAGCTATTTGATCAAACGCATTGTTAACACGACCAACAACTAAATAAGGGGCAGATCGTTTTTTACCTTTGGTAAAATTTTACGGTCATGAAGCATATTGTCATCCTTGTTACTGCGCTGCTGCTACACCTACTCGGGTACACCCAGAAGAATGATATTGAAATCTTTGAAAAAAAGGATGGCAATAAAAATATTGTAGTCGCCAGGAATACCGGTAAGGTTTCTTACCTCGTGACGCTCAGCATCAATTCAAAAGGGATGAACGTGACACCAGGAGCCGAAGTAGAAGCAGTCGTGCCTGCCGGGTACATGAAAGAAATGGCTACACTTACGCCCAGACCCGGTGAAAGTTGGTCATATGGATACGATGTGTCTTTTGCTGAATATGCGGGGGAACCTTTAAAAACACCACCTTCGGCACCCGGTCAACCGGAAGCTCCAAATACTCCTTCAGCCATTCCGGCCTCTCCATCTGCGCCAAAAGCAGAATTATCTTCGGCTCCTATAATCGTATACACCCAGGCTGGATGTGGCCGATGCTCGACAGTGAAAAGCCAAATGAAAGCTAAAGGGATCACCTATGAAGAAGTGGATGTCAACAGCGGATCACCGGAAGTAGTCAACATGTGGAAACAATTGCGTGATGGAGGCTTCACCGGAGAGAGTGTGACGATGCCCGTCGTTAAAGTCAATGGCAAGTTGCATTACAATATCAAGGACCTGACGGGATTTGTGAGCGGACTTAATAAGTGATGCTTCGACTTCGCTTAGCAACCGGAAATGATGATTTGACTCTAGCGTCAGGAGACGCAAAGCATATGGCATTTAAGTCAGAGACTTAAACGAGCGTCAGAGTTGTGAGTGAGAAAAACCACTGGCAGCTGGAAGCTGGCAGCTAAACACTGAAAGCTGAGAGCTAAAAACTGAGAGCTGATAGCTGACAACTAAAAAGTCAAATCCACCACCCTTAGTCTTTTTCGCTTGCCGAGATCATAAACGATCGGAGAAAAAAGTGCGCGGATGATGGTGCCAACGCCAAAATTGATCAATCCGAATTCCATGCCCCCTTCGGAGTACTGAGGTTCGTTGGCGATCGTAAACCAGAGGTCGCCCATAAACATCGAAATACCACCTACCTGGAGAGCCCCACCGATGATATTCGGCCAAACCCGTTTACGGTTCAGTTTGATGCTGGCTATCGTATTGAGTGGTACCCATGAATCCCCAAGGAGGAGCATCTGCCCATCGGGGTCCATATCGAGAATCTGGCGGGTGTACCACCCTACCTTATCATCCTTGATTTGAAAAGTGAGCTCTTCATACATGGCGATCCGCTCCGTGTGCGGGTTGCCTGCCTTCTCAATCAGGAGATACTTCTGGGCCGACACCTGCTGAAAGCTGATGCAAAAAAAAAGGAAGGACAGGAGGCCGATGTGCACGTTATGGATTACTTCCGGTTTGGGTGAGGGGTTGATCTTTTGCAAGCTGCTTTAACCAACGTTCCAACGCCTGAACAATACTTTTTTGTATAACTGCATGATCAAGGATCTCTGTACCTGAATAAATTAAAGACAAATGGTACCATTTTCCGGCAGGCAGGGTGGTATACAATTCGGGCTTATGGAGCCTGTAGCCTTCCCTCATCAACCTTTTTATCTTGTTACGGTCCACTGCCCTTGAAAATTTCTTTTTGGAAGCTGAAAACATAACCTGCACGGGAAATTCCTGCTTATCAGCTTCTGTTACTTCCAGCCATACCAATCTGACCGGATATTTGGCCAGGCTCTGCCCTTCCTTAAAAAGCTTTTCGATGGCCTTCAGTGAACTCAGCCGTTCCGGCTTTGAAAGGGTGTAACGAACCATGATCAAAGATAACATACCCAACAAAGGACGGAGATGAAATCCTGAAAGTCTATAGTGGGAAATGGGGAGATAAAGGGCAAAAAAAAATCCTCCAGCCTGAGCCGGAGGATAGTTCATATTAACTATTTCTTCAATACCTATGCCCTGATCAGGGCTCAGATATATTATTTCACGCGCATGGTGTCGGAAACAGTCAGCTTGTGACGGCCACGGGCACGGCGTGCGTTGACCACTTTACGCCCGGACTTTGAACTCATACGTGAACGAAAACCATGTTTGTTCACTTTTTTCCTTCTGGATGGCTGAAATGTCCTTTTCATTGCTGTATTAGCTGTTTGGTTATTAGACCGCTCGGTTAAAAGCGGGCACAAATGTAGTTATTTTTTAAAAAAGATGGCCTTTTTCTCTAAAAAAGGTCATTTCCTATAAACAAATTCCGTGCCTGGAGGCCTGGAATCCCTTTATCCGTTCATCGAAATGAGGAATTCCTCGTTTGTCCGGGTATTGATCATGTGCTTGCGGAGGAACTCCATGGCTTCATCCGGCTTCATATCCGCTAGATAATTACGCAGGATAAACATCCGCTGGAGGATGGCATCGTCAAGCAGCAATTCTTCACGACGTGTGCTTGATTTGGTAAGATCGATCGAAGGATACATCCGCTTGTTGGCCAGAGACCTGTCAAGTTGAAGTTCCATGTTACCGGTTCCCTTGAATTCTTCAAAAATCACACCGTCCATCTTAGAGCCTGTATCGATCAGCGCGGTAGCTAATACGGTAAGTGATCCACCGTTTTCAATATTCCTGGCTGCACCAAAAAACTGTTTTGGCTTGTGCAAAGCATTTGCTTCCACACCACCGGAGAGTACTTTTCCACTGGATGGTGCAACTGTATTATACGCACGGGCAAGACGTGTGATTGAATCCAGCAGGATGACTACATCATGGCCACATTCCACAAGGCGCTTGGCTTTCTCAAGGATGATATTGGCTACACGTACGTGGTTATCTGCAGGCTCATCAAACGTGGACGACACAACTTCTGCTTTAACATTCCTGCGCATATCTGTCACCTCCTCAGGGCGCTCATCGATGAGTAACACGATAAGGTAAACCTCGGGATGATTAGCAGCAATGGCATTGGCAATATCTTTCAGCAGGAAGGTTTTACCTGTTTTTGGTTGTGCAACTATCAAACCCCGCTGTCCTTTACCAAGTGGGGTAAAAAGGTCAATCATACGATTACCATAATCTTTACCGGTCGGATGTGTCAACAAGTTGAACTTTTCCGTCGGGAACAATGGTGTCAGATAATCGAAAGGCACCCTGTCACGGACTTCATCAGGTGTTTTTCCATTGACCGTCGAAACCCTCAACAAAGCAAAATATTTCTCACCTTCTTTTGGAGGTCGAATGGCTCCTTTTACTGTATCACCTGTATTGAGACCGAATAACTTAATCTGTGAAGGTGAAACGTATATATCATCAGGTGATGAGAGGTAATTGTAATCTGAAGATCTTAAAAAGCCATAGCCATCTGACATCATTTCCAGTACACCATCACCTTCAATGATTCCGTCCACTTCGACATTAAAACGTTCACGGGCTTCGCGTTGAAAATCTCTGGCATCACGCTGTGGCGGATTTCTGGGTTCATTTAAACCAGGTGCTTGTGTCCTGGCTTCAAGCGGCAGACCTGGTTGTTGTCTGTTGTCTTGCGGTTGGCGAGGCTCCCTTTGCTCTCTGCCTTCCTGCGGCTGGCGTTGGTCTCTTTGCTCTCTAGGTTCTCTTTGTTCTCTGGGTTCTCTTTGTTCCTGAGGTGCGCGTGGTTCCCTTTGTTCTCTGGGTTCTCTTTGCTCTCTTGGTTCCTGAGGCGCACGTGGCTCTCTTGGTAGATGTGGTGCACGTGGTTCTCTTGGTTCGTTGGGAGTACGAGGTTCTCTAGGCACGTGAGGAGTGCGTTCTTTATGTTCAGGTCTGCGGGGATGCTGAGGACGTTCAGGTTGTGAAGTCGAGACTTTCATTGGAGATATAGGGGTTTCCTCATCTGCAATTTCATCTGTCTCCTCTTCGGAAGTATGCTCTGCTTCTTTCGATGGTGCAGGTTTTCTACCTCTTTTCGGGATGGCACCAGGTTGCCTCTTGTCGACCCGCATGTTGTCACTGGAGACGGGCACTTCATCAGGAAGGTCACCGCTATCGGAACCATTAGTTCCAGATTTCTTTTTTTCGCCGGCAAGCGCCTGATGATCCAGGATAGTGTAGACTAACTCTTGTTTGTTGAGCTTCTTAAAGCCATCTACGCCGAGCGAATCAGCAAGTTCCCTTAGCTCAGGAACGAGCATGTCATTCAACTGCAAAATATCGTACATGATATGATCAGATAATTAATACGGATATAAAAAAATAGGATTCAATCAGAAATACTAACACTCGGTCCCGTTCACTTCACTCAACCACGAATCACAGTTTTATTTAGAATTGGAGTATCTGAAGGACGATCAGAACGGTATAGTAGGTGTGTAAAACGCCACTAAGGTAAAAACTATTTTTAATTCAGGGGAATTACCTTTGGTGAAATTTTAGAAGGAATCTACAGTGCTTAAACGGTGGATGACCTTGAAAAGTTGCTTCATATGCTAGAATTACAAATTTTACGTGACCAGAAAGACAGGGCAATTGCCGGTCTTAGGAAAAGGGGTTTTTCCGACGAAAGACTACTCCAGATTGATCAGATAGTGGCTCTCGATGACCTCAGGAAAGATCAGCAGACCCAACTGGATGTGCAGCTCAATGAACGAAATACGTTGTCTGAAGAGATAGGCAATCTCTTTAAATCAGGAAAGGCACAGGAAGCTAACCAACTGAAAATCAAGGTTCAGGCCACAAAAGAAGCCGCCGAAACCCTTGAATCAAAGTTGCAGCAAACCAAGTCAGAGCTAGATACACTTCTGGTCTCCCTGCCCAATATTCCACATATCAGTGTTCCGGAAGGCAGGACCCCTGAAGACAACAAGGTCCATCAAGCCTGGGAAGGGGAATTTCCTGTTTTACCCGCAGGAGCCTTGCCACATTGGGAACTCGCAGAAAAGTACAATCTCATTGATTTCAAGCTGGGTGCCTTTATTACTGGCAGTGGTTTCCCATTGTACCGGGGTAAAGGGGCCCGTTTGCAAAGGGCTTTGATCAATTATTTCCTTGATCAGGCCAGAAGAGCAGGTTTTGAAGAAATCCTACCCCCTTTTATGGTCAATGCGGATTCTGCCTACGGAACCGGGCAACTCCCTGATAAAGAGGCCCAGATGTATTACATGGAGAAAGATGATCTCTACCTTGTGCCAACGGCTGAAGTGCCGGTAACCAACATGTATAGGGGCCAAATCGTGGCAGAAACGGACCTTCCTATCAAACTAACCGCCTATACGCCCTGTTTCAGACGGGAAGCAGGGTCTTATGGCTCTGATGTAAAAGGACTCAACAGGGTACATCAATTTGATAAGGTGGAAATTGTCCAGTTTGAGCACCCCAGTCGTTCTTATGAGACGTTGCAAGCAATGGTCAATCATGTGTCTAACCTGATGGAAAGCCTTGAACTGCCATACAGAATCCTGCATCTATGCGGGGGGGACATGGGTTTTACGTCAGCGACGACCTATGATTTTGAAGTGTATTCTGCAGCTCAACAGAAATGGCTGGAAGTGAGCTCAGTATCTAATTTTGAATCCTTCCAGGCCAATCGAATGAAAATCCGGTTTAAGGATGAGAAGGGCAAAATGCAGCTTGTACATACGCTTAATGGCAGTGCTTTAGCCCTTGCCAGGATCGTTGCAGCTTTGCTGGAAAACAACCAGACGGAAAATGGTATCAGGCTGCCTCAAGTACTGGTGCCCTATACCGGATTTGAATTTATTGGAGCGGAGGAATAAAATTATGCGTCAGTTAACCTCGATTTGAAACCTCCTGGGCTATTTTTGCATTTATAAGATATTAAATACAACCTTTGGGTTGTTCACTAAACCAAAAAAAATGAGTGTAGGTTATTTGGTATTAATTGGCGCGCTTGCGCTTGTTGGATTCCTGGTACAAAGCCGGTTGAAATCCAAGTTTCATAAATATGGACAGGTAGGCCTTTCCAATGGTATGTCAGGTTACCAGGTGGCGACAGCAATGCTCACCCACTATGGCATCCATAATGTATCTGTCGTCCAGGGAGAGGGATTCTTATCCGATCACTACAATCCTCAGACAAAAACTATTGCCCTGAGTCCTGAAGTGTACAATGGTCGTTCTGTGGCAGCAGCTGCAGTTGCTGCGCACGAATGCGGTCACGCCGTACAGGATGATACAGCTTATAGCATGCTGAGGCTGCGGAGCGCATTAGTGCCTGTGGTTAAAATAGCCGCAGTTGCGCAGCAATGGGGATTTATGGCCGCTATTTTTCTGCTGGGTGTATTTCCTCAGTTGTTACTGATCCTGATTATCGCCATGGCGGTCACCACTTTGTTCAGCCTTATTACACTTCCAGTAGAGTTTGACGCTAGCCGTCGAGCTCTCGTATGGCTCGACAATACCGGCACTACGCATGGAACGGAATATGACTATGCAAAGGACTCTTTGAAATGGGCTGCGATGACTTACCTGGTTGCTGCGCTTTCTTCAGTAGCCATGCTGGTTTACTTTATCCTTTCGTATTTTGGGCGCGATTAGTGGCCTGCTGATATAGTAGGAAGGCTCATCTTGATAACTTCAATACAGATCCCATGCATGAAAAAATAGACAGTACGATCGCACAAGGCAAGGAGCAAATGGATCATGCCATTGACCACCTGAAAAAGGAATTGACAAAAATCCGGACTGGAAAAGCCGCTACAGGCATGTTGGACGGACTGCTTGTGGATTACTATGGTAGTAATGTTCCTCTAGCGCAGGTAGCTAATGTGGGCATAGCGGATGCGCGGACGATCACCATCCAACCTTGGGAAAAAGGGATGCTCGCGAAAATCGAACATTCCATTTTCGCTGCCAATATGGGCGTCACACCAATGAATGACGGGGAAATCATCCGCATTTCGATACCCCCACTGACTGAGGAGAGACGTCGTGATCTCGCCAAACAGGCTAAAGTGATGGGCGAAGATGCTAAAGTCGCGCTGCGCCAGATCCGTCACAAAGTCATGGATTTCATTAAAAAAGAAATCAAGGACGGCTATCCTGAAGATATGGGAAAGAAGAAAGAAGCGGATGTAGATAAAATGGTACATAGCCACACGGATGCAGTTGATCACCTGATTGCAGCAAAAGAAAAGGATATCATGACGGTATAAAACAAGCTTGGTTTCAATACCATTTTAACGATTTTACAAAAGGGTTTGAATATAATTTCAAACCCTTTTTTTATGGGTCAGCGAAAGCTCAAGGCCCTGTATTGAGCCATTTCAACCGTGTAAAATGCTAATTATGTAGCTGAATCCGGCACGCTCATCTAATCAGTTGATTCCTCGATTTACACTTTTCTATATTGGAATGCATTTTAATTTTGTTGATCCACCAAATTTAATCCACCACTTCAAACTCTGTTTATTCCGATGAAAAATCTAATCTACCTCCTCCTGCTTTCCATGACGATACCCTCCTGCAAAAAAGAAGAAGCCCGCCAGGTCAATAAGTACACGATTGAACAGTTTTACGCCAATACCCGATTTGGTGGCGGCACATTTTCCGATGACGAAACCAAACTACTGATCAATAGTGATGAGTCGGGAATCTTCAACCTTTACGAGATAGCGCTTGCTGATGGCAGTAAAAAACAACTCACCAATTCAACTGTAGAATCCTTCTTTAGCATTGATTATGTACCTGGCTCCCAAAGTCTTTTATACAGCGCCAATAAAGGAGGCAATGAAATTGATCATATCTACCTGCTCGAAGAAGGTGGCAAGACTACAGACCTGACTCCAGGTGAAAATGAAAAGGCATCTTTTTTCAAATGGAGCCAGGACAAAAAATCCATGTTCTATACTTCAAACCTGCGTGACCAGAGGTACTTTGATGTCTACAAGTCTGCCATCGGTGAGTGGAAACCGGTCATCTTTTATGAAAACAAAGACGGGCTCAATGTTGAGGATATATCTGACGATGAAAAAACTTTAGCTATCTCCAAAACCATCACCACCAGTGACAATGAACTCTTCCTGGTCAACCGGGAGACGGGTGCAAAGACTGATCTTTCCCAACCAGATCAGAAAGGTCGTTACGAGATTTCGGGCTTCAGCAATGACAGCCGATATGCGTTTTATATCACTGACGCCGGAAAAGAATTTGCGTACCTGGTTCGCTATGACATGCAAGACGGGGAACGTACTGTTTTGTATGAAACGAATTGGGATGTGATGTACAGTTTCCTGAGTGAAAAAGAAACCTACCGTGTCATCGCAATCAATGAGGATGGCAAAAACACGATCATTCTGCAAGATGCAGCTTCCGGCAAAACAATTGATTTTCCTGCCATACCTGATGGTGATATACTTGGCGTAGAAATATCCGACAGCGAAAAACTGATCCGTCTTTCTGTAGGCACTTCTAAGGCGCCGAATAACATCTATCTCTATAACCTGGAAACAAAAGAACTTAAAAAACTGACCGAAAGCCTCACCAAAGAAATCAATGCAGATGATCTCGTATCGGCTGAGGTAGTGCGATACAAATCCTTTGATGGCCTTGATATTCCTGCCATCTATTATAAACCACACCAGGCCACACCAGAACAAAAAGTCCCTGCATTAGTATGGGTACATGGAGGTCCGGGTGGACAATCGAGAACCGGTTACTTTGCACTGATCCAATACCTGGTCAATCATGGTTATGCCGTATTGGCGGTCAATAACCGCGGCAGTAGTGGGTACGGAAAGACTTTTTTTAAGATGGACAACCGCAACCATGGCGACAAGGATCTTAAAGATTGTATCTCCGGTAAAAACTGGCTCGCTTCACAAGACTATATCGATGGTGAGCGCATCGGCATCATCGGTGGCAGTTATGGTGGTTATATGACGATGGCAGCGATGACCTTTACACCAGACGAATTCAATGTAGGGGTTAATATATTCGGCGTCACCAACTGGCTACGCACATTAAAATCCATTCCTCCTTACTGGGAATCATTCAGAAATGCTCTTTACACCGAAATGGGTGACCCGAATACTGAAGACTCTGTAAGGCTCTATAATATCTCACCTCTGTTTCATGCACAGCAGGTCAAAAATCCGGTGATGGTATTGCAAGGCGCCAATGACCCGAGAGTGTTGCAAATCGAATCGGATGAAATTGTAGAGGCCATCAAGAAAAACAATATTCCTGTCGAATACGTGGTCTTTCCTGACGAAGGACATGGGTTTGTCAAAAAAGAAAATGAAATCAAAGGCTATGGCGATATCCTCAAGTTTTTGGATAAACATCTGAAAGAAACGGTTAAAAACTAAGGCGAAGGCGAATGTCAATTTGAAATGTAGAGACGCGATTAATCGCGTCTCTACATTTGAAATTGACATTCGATTATTCGCGCTCTCACTTTCTCACTTTCTCACGCTCTCACGTTCTCACGCTTAACGGAGCACATTGATCAACTTCCGCACCAGGGACTGACTACCTGATCTTATCCCTATGTCAAGCACCTTATCCACCTGCATCGCTACATCCAGAATTTGAGTAGTCATTTTATTGATTTCATCTACTTCCTTTATTGACGCTTTTTCAGGATCGGTGACACGGATATGCTGAAGGGATTGGATCATCGGATCGAGTTCCCTCCGTTTACGTTCGCGGGCTATTTGCAACGCCATTTTCCAGGCATCTTTCTCGGAGGTATAATATTCCTTGCGGTCTCCGGGCACATATACTTTGTGTACGACCCCCCACTCCAGTAAACTGCGTAGGTTCATGCTCACGTTGCCACGTGAAATTCCCAACTCAGCAATGATCTGGTCAGATGTCATGGCCTCCGGTGAAATCATCAGCAGGGCATGTATCTGCCCCATGGTGCGATTGATCCCCCATTGCGAACTCAACTGGCCCCAGGTCTGGATCATCTGGTTTCGGGCTTCTGAATATTTCATGTGCTAAAGATAGGAGAATATAAAAAGGCGAAGGCTGAGGCGAAGGCTGAGGGGCGGAAGAGGCTTTAATGTCAAATCTAAAAAAATTATGAAGTCCCCTTCAGGGGATTTAGGGGCAAAACGAGGCTTAAGAAGATAAGTGTCATTCAACACCTTGTCAGAGAAAACACAATCCAGCGGCACTTATCTTTTTACATTTACGCTACATAAAGCAACACGGATGATATTTCCAATTGGAGACGAGCAGGTACTAGGCGGACATAAGCCGTTCTTTAGCTATATCCTCATAGGTATCAACATACTGGTCTTTGTCATCCAGGTGACCATGCCTCCGGGGCTTCAACAAGGTTTTGTGATGGAATATGGAGTCATCCCAAAAGAAATCATTCATGGCCAGGACTATTTCACTTTATTGACCAACATGTTTCTGCATGGCGGATGGATGCATCTGATTGGCAACATGCTCTTCCTCTGGGTATTTGCTGACAATATCGAAGCAGTCATTGGGAAGATCCCCTTCATCTTGTTCTATCTCGGAGGTGGACTAGCCGCATCTGCAGCGCACATCCTCTTTAATCCTGACAGCTCCATTCCTGCCATAGGCGCGAGTGGTGCTATCTCTGCTGTCCTGGGAGCCTACCTCGTGATGTTTCCGGCCAGCAAAATCAAAGTTTTTGTTTTGTTTCTTTTCCGTTCCTACTACATGCCTGCGCTTTTCTTTCTTGGAATATGGGGGGTGCAGCAGTTTATCAATGGTTTTATATCCATAGTACCTTCATCAGCATACACCTCGAGTGTGGCCTGGTGGGCTCACATTGGTGGTTTTGTCTTTGGCCTCATTGCCGGCTATATCATTCGAAAGCGATTCGAATCCCGCTACAGATATGATACGGATATTAATTCACGCGGCGATCTAGTCTGAAAAATGAGAACTGCTGATCAACTTAATACAAAAGTTCATGTGCCGGATTTTCATCCGAAGATCAGATACACAGATGCAATCCTGATGGCCGGATCTTGTTTTGCTGAACACATCAGCACCAAACTTGAACGATACAAATATGATATTGTCAGCAATCCATTCGGCATACTATACAACCCGGTATCACTGGCGGTTTCGTTTGATCGTATTGCCAGACTTGAATTCTATGATGCTGATGAATTGGTGCAACATGATGGACTCTATCACAGCATGGACCATCATGGTTCGTTTTCAGGAAAAGACAAAGAAGTGGTCATTGAAAAAATAAACGCCTCACTGCAGGCCGCACATGATCATTTGAAGAGAAGTGC
>JANNSS010000303.1:0-10562 GCA_031402955.1 Saprospiraceae bacterium | reverse complement strand
GATGCACTTTATGAAAATTGCTTCCTACCAATCCATCACGGCTCATGGAATATAAAATACGAATCTGTCCAAGTTGCATCACCAACAATACGGTAGGCATCGTCAGGGTAACACCAAGTGCAATGATAAATCCGATAGTGTGTTCACCAACGCCTTCCAGTGCCGCTACCACAGGTTTTTCATTGCCTAATAATGCTAAAGGAACCATACCGGTCAATAGCGCGGCAACAGCGATGTAGAGTACTGTACATATTAACAACGAATAGATCATGCCTCGCGGAAGATCCCGTTGTGGATTTTTAGCCTCTTCAGCAGTCGTACTCACGGCATCAAAACCTACATAAGCAAAGAATACCAATGCAGCACCTGTCATGATACCACTCCATCCATTCGGTGCAAAATTTTGCCAGTGCACATCCGGATTGAAATGAGGTAATCCATAAATGAGAAATAACGCAATCAGTCCGAGCTTAACACATACAAGTACGGCATTGACTCTAGCTGATTCTTTAATACCTATCACCAACAGAATCGTAATCAACGCGGTAATGACAAAGGCAGGTAGATTAAATAAGGCCGTTGTAGAAGGCAGTGAAGCGACGATATCCGGAAAACTCGCCTCCGCAGAAACGCGTGTGATCCACTGCCCAGTCTCGGGTAGCTGGACCATCGCCGTCCCGGTTGGGGCGATCAAGGCCCCGGGCATATATATCCCGAGCCCCGCAAGGAAACTGGCAAAGTAGCCAGACCAACCAATCGCCACAGCAATATTACCGACCGCATATTCAAGTACTAAATCCCATCCTATGACCCATGCCATCAATTCACCAAAGGAATAATAGGAATAGGTATAAGCGCTACCAGAGATTGGCACCATGGCGGCAAACTCTGCATAACAAAGAGCAGCAAGTGCGCATGCAAAGCCGGTCACCATAAAGGAAATCGTGAGGGCAGGTCCCGCCCCAAGAGCATGCTCAGTGCCCGCTGCTGCTTTTCCAGTCAATACAAAAATACCGGTACCAATAATGGCTCCGATACCCATCATCGTGAGTTCGAATACACCAAGCGAACGCTTTAGCTGGGAGGCATCGGCCTGGGCTATGAGTTCGGCATGGCTTTTCCTGGCAAATAATTGTCTTTTCATTTACAATGAGTTAGTAGTCGTGAGTTTGATTGTCAAATGAGTGTCACCGGGAAAGAATCTTCCTGCTTTGACCGTGTCAAAATAGAGATAATGATCAGTTCCTTCCATTTTTTTTTGAAATAATAGACAGACTAAGCGTTTTCTAGAAAAACAGCGCATTCGAAAAAAGTACCTTGCCGCTATTCCAGAATGACCTGAACATGGGATTGTCGATAAAGTAAACCACTGATCCGCTGCCTCGCTCCTCCTGGCCGGCAATGAGCGTATTCTTTGTTTTCTCCAGCGCTTTATAGCCGGCAAATCCATAATAACGGGGTGTATCATCCAGATAGATCGCATTGCCTCCTTCTTCAAGCCATTTGTAATTAGAGGTCGTTGACTTCATCGTCCAATAAGCTTCTCCCAGACCAAAACAAAGGGGGTGGGTTGTATCCATTGAGGTTTGAAAGATAGTGCCAGGTATTTCCTCCGACATAAACCTACGATCGCTGCCTGCATATGGTTCGGGTCGGTGAACGGGAGCCTCGTTTTCTGATGTTTCAGTTTCAGGAAGGCCTTTGGATTCAATTTCATATCCGCCCTTGCCTGATAGCTTATTGATGGCAGATCCAATCGCGACCAGTCTACCCCCTGACGATACCCAATCATTCATTTTCACCATCGCTGATTCGCCAATGGAATAAAACCCTTCGGTAAGGATTATCACATTGTAGGACTCCAGGGCTACAGTACCGATCTCTTCGGCTTCAATGAGGTCAATTGGATATATGAGTTCTTCTTCAAAGAAATGCCAGATTTCGCCGAGGCTTAAGGAGCGAACGTCTTCACCTGAAAGGGCCAGCACCTTTGGCTGTCTGACCAACTTATAATCATAGGATCCAAAGTCTTTGCCTGATTCGACAAAGCCGGAGCGGATCGGGGTGAATGGAACAACAGATGCACTAGCTACTTCCTTAACCACAGCATCAAAATCAGCATGCTTGCGATTGTCGGCCCTCATCAACAAGATCGTTCCAGCGGGAAAATCCTTTCCATCCACACGGAATGGTGATGTGGCGTATCGGGCAACTACACCTTTGAGCATCATATTTGTTAAAGCCTTTGTTGATGGTACTGAACCCCATTGCATCGCATAAGCGTAAGGCCTTTCTGTAGCAGATAATTTTTGAGTAGAAGAAACTACTCCCGGTTCAAATGCCAGTTGTACTTCAGTAGCAAATGCATCCAGTCCGTATGCCATCGGTATACACCATGCAGTGATATCATAGGTAATTGAATCTACAAGGTTGCTCTCCGTTTCAAATAAGACTTGTGTCAAAACTGCCCGGGGCTGAGATGCAGGAACAATAATATCTCCTTTCTGTGCAGCATATATTCCCGGGTCCCCTGTGAGATAACTCAAGCCTTTAAGTCCTTTAAAATCTTGTGCGGCTATACCGTAACGAATACCCTGGAGTCGGAGTAATCTTAAAAAATCTTCGACCCTGCCGGGATTGGTATGTGCACGAATTACATAACTGTTGTATGGGCCAGGAGGATCAGCAATGCTGTTTTTAAAATACAAACCAAACTCCTTCACTAATGCAGCGGCATTCAAGGAGCTCACTTCGATGGTTGAGAGGGAAGCCTCCTGATGATGTGCGATTCGATCAAACAGTGTGAGTGTATCTCCATTCTGAAGCATCACTGCCCTGTTGGCAGATCCACCACCACCCTGCTCATAAGTCATGCCGATAGCGCCCGCAAATGTTGGATAGGTGTCACCGTAGGATGGATAGAAAAGGTCAAATCGTTCTCTGGTGAAATAGCGCCAACCTTCCTTATCAAAATGTGCTGCGTTGTTCTTACCTATTTGAGTTTGAAAGTCTGCTTGCCATTTAGTCACCGTCTGATGATATGGTTGTGCTGCCGGTGCAAAATAATAGGGTGATTCAGCACTCATCTCATGGATATCGGCGTGTACATGAGGCATCCATTGGAGATAAAAGGCAATCCGGTCTCTCGATTCCTGCTGTGATTGCCATGCCCAGTCCCTGTTGAGATCAAAATAATAATGGTTTGATCTTCCTCCGGGCCAGGGTTCGTTGTGCTCGCGTGTGGTAGGGTTTGGATTGTTGGGGCCGGCGCTAACGCTATTGCTCCATTGGGAGTATCTGTTGTATCCGTCCGGGTTTAGTGTAGGATCAATGATGACGACGGTATTCTCAAGCCACTTAGCATATGGTGAACCGGCTTTCAACAGATCATAAAGTACAGCCATCGAACTTTCTGCACCGGCGGCTTCATTGCCATGCACGGTATAACTCAGGTAAACGATGGCTATGTTTTCCTCCTTCGTTCCTCCCTCAAGCATGCCTGTGCGACGAAGGTTATTCTGCCGGATGTCCTCTATTCGTTTCATATTGGCCGGGCTGCTGATGATGGCAGCGATCAGGGGCCTTAGCTCATAAGTTTCACCATATTCGACCAGTTGGATTCGATCACTGGCACCATCGACGTATTTGAAATAGTCTACCAGCAGGTGATGTGGTGTAAAGCGGCTGCCTAGTTTATAATTCAGAAACTCATCTGGCGATTGTATAATCGTAGACTGAGCTTGAAGGGCACCAGCGAATAAAGTGAACAGGAAACAGAAGAGGTGAGATCTTAAGGCCATAGAGGGCTAAGATAGGAAAATCGAGATGTTGAGATTTAAAAAGTACGTACAGACAAGTCGCGACTTGTCTGTACGTACTTTTTAAATCTCTATACGCTGGTTCAAGACTTCAGTCTTGAACCCCATATTCATTGCGGCTACAGACGGCAGTGTGTGATCATACTCTTTTCAATTATTTAAGTGAGCTATCAAGTCTGCGGCAAGGTCTCCAGATCTGAATGTAGTTTTCTCTGCAACTTCCTTTGTTTTACGGAGCCATTCCGCGAAGGCAACTTAGCTACAAACTAGCTCTGCGAGATTCATATGCGTCGATTTCCAATGTCCTGTGCACATGTCCACCCATCCAAGGGCTTGTCGGATAATGACAAGGATTAGCATAAATGAATATTTAGTTTAAATAATTTGGGTATATATAAATAATAACACTAAATTAGTATTCAAGTTCTACTCCTTGTATAGAAAACCAACTTATTATTGGTTTCACCCCAAATTTTGAAACCAATCTAATTTTCTATGAGATAAAACACCAACACTGCAGAGGACACCTCACCATCTGCTCCGCTTGATCTCCTCATTTACAGTTTTGCTTATAATTAAAGCACCTTACGAAGTGTCTGCATTCTTTACATGTCAGATACATGACTTCTGTATTTAATCCAAACGGCTTCCTATCGAAGCTAACTAGGATGAAGAGGGCTATTTATGCCCATAAAATGTTTTTTATTGAACACCAAATTTTTTTAACAATGAAAAAGTTTCATAACAAATCAAATTTATTAACAGTTGGTACCCCCAACACACACAGAAACATTCATGTCTGGAAACATACCAGAATATTCTTCTACAATGTTTTCCTTTTACTGTTACTGATGCTACCCTTTAGTAGCAGAATTAATGGTCAGGCGGCAGATCCTTGTAATTGTGGTACTTGGACTCAAAGAGGAACCGCAGGTGGGACTACAGTAATTACCTCTATGACTCCTATAGTAAATTGTACATGGTTTAGGGGCACAGTGCTCATTAGTGGTAGTGTTAACTGGACTAATCTTTCCATACGTATGTCTGCCGGTTCCAGAATTGAGGTTAATGGTCAATTCAATGTAGACCAATGCAACATCGGCACTTGTGATACTCTTTGGAGAGGAATTAAAGTATTAAGCCCAGGCGGAAATGGAATTGTCTTTACTAACTCCAATATTAGTGGAGCCAATATTGCCATTGAATTGGAAGATGAGACATCCTACTTTATACAGGGAAGCACTTTTGAAAACAACTATATCGGCATTTCAACAGGAAGCCCATTTGAAGCTGTACCCTCAGATATTACCGTTTACCCTGGTGATGGCATTATCCTCGGATGTAGGTTTTTTACAGGCACACAGTTGCCTCCTCCATATGGCGGACATTTCTATTATCCATCCTGGCCTTTAATTGCTTCTATTCCATACAATCAGGGTTATGCTGCTTTGTACATTGCCGGTTCTACAGGATTGTTTCTTGGACAACTCAATTCGACTGCTGCAAATCGAAATATGATTGATCATATGCGCAATGGTGTGATAGTCCGAGAAGCTACAACCAGGATCTTAGGAACCGATTTCGAGGATTTTGTAGGCTCCGTTCCAAAACTTGCTGCATTGAGTGGCCATTTAAATTTCAACCAGCGAGGGATTTCACTGGAAGGCAGTGTTTGTCATATCGAACAAGATACCTTTAGGAATGTAATGATTGGTGTACATTCCACCAGGTCCTCCCAGGTAATTGTAGATAACTATATGGATATCCCTATACAATCCCCAATTTCAGCTACGAGGGGAATTGATATCAGCCAGTCGGCAAGCACACATATTGCACATAATATAATATACAATGGATTCATGGGTATCAGTATTTTTGTTAGTGGTGGAGGTTTTCGGATTGAAGATAACAACCTGTATCGATGGCTGACCACTGATAACAATGTGGGTATCAATCTGCATAGAATCGTTGGCGTATCACTCAATAATCGAGTCAGGGAGAACGAACTGGAAATCACAGGTGGCCGAAGGGCTATTGGCATTTCTATGAATGAAGTCCACGAATTACTTTTATTCCACAATACCATCGATTTTTTACAAACAGAACCACTTCCAGCCGGAACAGAAAATGCCGGAATCAGTGGAATGCAGGTTTATACAAGCCTACTCGGAGAAAATATCATCAATGGAACCGCACATTATAAAATGCGGGAAAGGAATGCCGGCATCGTGATGACCAATTGCATGGCTAATGATCACAATTGCAACGAAACAGATGATATGTACTATGGACAATGGATGATAGGACCCAACATGGAGACTGATTTGAAAAGTAATGAGTTTTATGATGCCACACACGGTCTTGATTTATTCAGCCCGTCTGCTCTTGGCGTAGTGAGCCTAGGTACACAAGAACATCATGCAAACCAATGGCTGGGATCATACTCGGCCTATGGCGCTTACATAAGCGGTCCAGATCCTGTTAATACAGCCGCAAACTCCAGATTCATTGCCGACGATAGTGATATATCTCCTGGAGGCATTTTGATCCCTGCTATGATTGGTCCAACGGAAATTGAGGATATTTGGTTTGTTGATATGGATGGGACTACTGAAGGAGTAGTTTGTACCGATTATCCAATTCCTGCTCCCCTCACAGATTCATTAGTAGATCTGGTGCGCCATGCATTTGTGTTTACAGATTATGAGGATGAAATGAATTGGATGCGTAAAGCAGATATGCTGACTTTTCTCCACCTGTATCCAGCATATCTATCCAATACTGTACTCGATAGTTTCTTTGATGCAGAGTCGACTACACCAATGGGTGAGCTTATATGGGCTCAATACCAAATGGGTAAAATACATGGTATTGATCCAGATATGCCAGAGACGGATTCACTGGTGTTTGATTATATCAGCCAAGTTCGCGTACTGGATTCTTTGATTGAATTAAACCCATACAATGTAGTTGCCTTGAAAGCGCTTAGAGTGCTTAAGATCGATACCCTGGCTGAACATATGGGTGATTGGCTGGGTATGTTGGATACCCAGATAACAGATACAGAAGATTCCATTGATGTCGCGTTGGTTGTAGTGGACAATGTCACTCCTTCTAATGTACAGGAGACTGATCTGCAAGCCATGCTGTGGCTGAGAGGCGGACACAGCAAAGGTGATAGTCTGACGACTGCCGAATTAGAAGGTGTCTATGCACTAGCCCGTCAATGCCCTTGGTTGGGTGCACGAAGTTTATCTGAAGCTCAGATTCTTTACGCTGTTATCGCTGACAGTATCTTTACGCATCGTCCGGGTGAATGTTCCGAACTGGATCCTTTTATTATGATCGAAGACAGAAGCGATAATTCCGGTTTCGTAAATGAAATTCGGATCTTTCCAAATCCTGCATCCGATCTCGTATATTTGCAACTTCCGGACTGGGTGGAAATTGTAGAAATACATAGTCTCGATGGTAGATTGTGGAAACAGGTTTATACTCCTGATGGAGGAAGTTATTCGATCAGTGTCAGCGAAATCCCTTCCGGCATTTATACTTTACGAGCTCAGGGAGGAAAGAAAGTAGAAACAAAACAAATTTCAATCACACAATGACAAAGCATATTATGCTTCTTTGGATCTATTGCATGGCCTTAGGCCATGCAATAGGCCAAAAACAAGGGGATTCTTGGGTAATCGGATACACATGGAGACCAAACCCTAATTATTCTGTTCTACAATTGGACTTTACCTCAGGAAATCTTGAGATTACTAGGATGTTAAATGAATACTCAACAAGGTTAGAAACCTGTAGTAACATTTGTGATGGTGATGGCAATCCCTTGGTGTGGACTAATGGGATGCTGATCCGTGGTCATGGGTTTCAGATGATCGAGGATACTATCTCGTATGTGCCTGATGACTGGGTCAATAACAAACCTAGTTTGTGGAACTGGTGGTACAGCGATAATAATTACGCCCTAGGGTTTCCGTTTCCAAATGGAGCCATTATATTACCGGATCCTGGGGATGTCAATCAATACTATGTTGTTTACTTCTTTGCAGAATGGGATGACAGGGTAGGCACATTTACAGTTTTTAAATGGCTGAATGCTAAAATCAAACACAATCCAGATGACACTTTCAACCTCATCTATAGGGATATTCCTGTTGGAGTTGAAAATGTAGAATTTCAGTATCCTATCAAGGCTGTGCGACATGCGAATGGGCGTGACTGGTGGCTTTTTAGCTTCATCCGAAATACAGCATCTTATCAGCTAACACTCCTTGATCCTGCGGGATTGCATAACAAAGGCTTAATAGATCCAGGCATCCACATTCCGAACGGCGCTGGCCTGGCCACTGTTTCACCTCAAGGTAATTATTTAGCCATAGGATTTGATATTTGGGGCAATTATGATCAGTATGTCTTTCTTTTTGACATTAACAGATGCAGTGGAGCACTAGCTTTCAAGGACTCTTTTTCAATAGCCACACAACTTTGGCCGGGATTCGGATTCTCGCCTTCTGAAAAGTATTTATATACAAGTTCGGAATATAATTATTTATGGCAGTTTGACATGCAGGTCAGTGATGTAGGTGCCTCCCGTAAACTCGTAGGCGAATATGATGGTTTTGTACACGGGTCTGGTTTTAGCACAAGGTTTGGCCCCATAATGCAGACACCTGATGGAAGATTATATGTTGTCCCTACCTCTGGTAGTAATGAGTATCTCCATGTGATCGATCGACCTGATGAGCCAGGCACCGGATGTAAGCTTCGACAGCACGCCATCAACTTGACCGTACCCCAGGGCCGCAGTGCTCCCAATATCCCCAACTACCGTCTAGGACCACTTGACGGTAGCCCATGCGATACACTCGACATCAACAACCTGGCGACCTCCCGGTGGCGCTGGGAAGTAGATGAGCCGGATGATCCGTTGACCATTAGATTTACAGATCTGTCATTTTATGAGCCTGATATGTGGGAGTGGGATTTTGATGATGATCAGGATTCAGACATTCCTTCACCAATACACACATTTCCAGATTATGGTCTATACCATGTCTGCCAGACTGTTGAGAATCAGTATAACAAAGACAGCACCTGCCAGTGGATCGAACTGATGCCTATTGTATCCGTAAATGATCCCAGATATGTGCCTTTCTCTGTCACCCCCAATCCGTTCAGCAATGAGTTGCGCATCACACACCACGCTGATGGATTTACATCCGGAGAAGTGATCATCACCAATCTCCAAGGCACGGAAGTACTTAATACTGGTAGAATCCCTCTGCCAATTACACTAGAGCTTGATAACCTACCAGCAGGTATGTATATCTGCACCGTGCGTGAAGCTGATGGGAGGATGACGAGTATGAAGGTGGTGAAGGGGGAATGAGAATAGTGAGTTGTGAATTGTGAGTGTCTTGTGAATGGCGAATTAGATTAACAATACTCTGGCAGACTCTCAAATAGATGCCAGATGCCAGACTCGCTTGTAAGAGAGTAAGAAAGTAAGAGAGTGAGAGGTGTTAGATACCAGACTCCCACTTGTGATGCCAGATGCCAGACTCGCAGATACCAGACTCGTTCTGCTCGTTTTTTGTGCAGGCTCTGCCTGCAGCCGCGTCTGTTTTTTTGCTTATAAAAAAACAGACGTTGTTGGTAGACTCTGGCTGCCGACGGATAATGCATTATGAACATGTTCTATTTCGGAATTGTCGTAGTAGCCTCCTGGCTGCAGGTACAAATCATTTGGCTGCTGGTACAAAGAAAAGTTGAGCGTAAGTTCACTTGCGTTCGAGTGTACGCAAGTTTAAACTTGCGTACACGAAAACTTAAGTAAACTTAAGCTTAACAGTTTGCCTTATGGATGGCTGCGCCATCCATATTAATGCTCCTTGCTCCTTGCCCCTTGCTCTACATTATCCCCTTCAATATCCTTGAAGTCGTCTTCACATCCCCCATCGTATAGAAGTGAATGCAAGGCACGCCTTCTTTGATCAGCTCCTTGCATTGTGCAATGGACCATTCGATTCCAATGTCCACCATGGCGGCATCCGTCGTTGCTTTGTTGGCTTCCTTGACGAGGTCGTCAGGCATGTTGACAAAAAACTTGCGTGGGATGGCAGCTAGTTGGTACCGCTTGGTTAGCGGTTTGATACCCGGGACGATCGGCACCGTGATGCCGGCTGCCCTGCACCTGCTGACGTAGTCAAAAAACTTAGCGTTGTCGAAGTACATCTGGGTGACGATATATTCTGCACCAGCCTTGATCTTCTCGGTGGTATAGTGCAGGTCGTAGTCCATATTAGGGGCTTCAAAATGCTTTTCCGGATAGCCGGCGATGCCTATACAAAAGTCCGTTTTGCTACCTTTCTCAATATTAGGATCAAGATATTTACCGGCATTCATATCGGCAATCTGGCGCACCAGGTCAAGCGCATAGGAATGACCTCCGACGGTTGGATTGAATTTCTCTTCAAAGGTCATCGCATCACCCCGTAGCGCCAACACATTCTTGATGTCCAGGAAGTTGAGGTCAATGAGCGCATTCTCCGTGTCTTCGCGCGTAAAGCCTCCACAGATCAGGTGAGGTACCGCCTCTACACCATACTTGTGCATGATGGCCGCGCATATCCCGACAGTGCCCGGACGCTTGCGGATAGCGGTTTTTTCATAATACCCGCTTTCATGCTTGGTATAGACATATTCCTCCCGGTGGTAGGTAACATCGATAAA
>JANNSS010000302.1:0-6507 GCA_031402955.1 Saprospiraceae bacterium | reverse complement strand
TAAAATTCTGACCTGATCCCGGATTGAGTGTATCTGAAAAAACTTCTGAAGAAACAAAAACATCATTGAGTGAATAACTAAGACTGAAACCTGAAGCACTCATTGTACCTGAATTGGTAATACGGACTGTGACGGGCTCCGTATTGGTAAGTGCTGAAGCGGTTTGAATTCTACCGGATGTAAGTGCAACTATGGAATCAAGGCGAAGGTCATGATCCCATGCACAGTTGTTGCCGCCATTTGCTGTTACCATCACAGCTCTTGCGCGCAGTCCGTTACTATCTGAAGCAAAGACTCCTGAGACTGTTACCCACACTGTGGAATCAGACGGGAAATCATTTATTAAAATAGATGTGCCTGAAGTGGTATCCACCGCTGTCACTGTTTCATTCCTGATGGTGAATATCCTGTAATACGATGCGCCGGAAACAGCATTCCAGTTGACTTGAACATAACCGTTACATGGTGAAGTAGCTGTCAGGCTGCCTGGTGCAGCCATGATCATTGCAGGCTGATCAGAAGTATCTGTCATTCCATTGGTCGCGGTAACCTTTACTTTCAACTGATCCGTCGGGACATTCGGAGGAAACCATTGTTGGTAACGACGATTAGCCGGAATGGCTGATGCAATGGTATTCCATGTACTGCCACCGTTGGTACTATACTCTGCTGTAAAGGTTGATGAGCCGGTACCAAATGCATCCCATCTGATGTATTGTCTGTCATCAGTCATATTGACATTGCCTGGCTTATACACTTCACCACCTATCGGACCTTGCATGGTGATACCTGCGAGGCAAACATCCCATGAGAGCCATGCTTTCTGGGGGCCCATCGGTATCTGGTGGCCTTTGATCACGACTGTATAATCACCACTGACCGGTGCAGCTATCGTGACTTGCTCATAGTTGTTGATATGATCCACTCCTGTACCTGCCACCAGATTGACACCTGATGGCGTGTAGTTGAGTTTCCATGGCTTGAGTGTGTCACCATTAGGTTTGATCACCACTATATCGATGTCATTGACGAGCGTGACGGTTTCAAATGGAGCGGAAGCAACATCCGTCCACATCAACATGACATCTACAAATGCGGTGCCTGACGGAACTGAAATGACTTTAGTCAATGTACTTCCGTGATCTACGCTCACTGACCTGTAGTGACCTGCTTCGAGAATTTCTGCTGATCTCACGCCATTGATCCTGCCAAAGCCATAGATATAATCAGGTCCTGCATTGCCCAGATCATCCGCGGCATTGCACAGTACGTTTTTAATCAGCGCTGCATCCGGTAAACTATCGTTATGCAATTCCCGATAACGTTCATAAATTAAAGTAGCAATACCTGTAACTCCGGGAGAAGAAAAACTCGTTCCACTCCCTGATGCATAAGTGTGATTATTATTGGCACTGAATCTACCAACACCATAGGCTACTATCTCTGGTTTGATGCGACCATCATCAGCCGGGCCTCTGCTTGAGAAACCTACATTAGCATCTTCGTTGGTGACAGCACCGACCGTAAGAACATTCTTGGCAGGTTGGTATCCTCCTGCAAGCGTTGCAAACTGAGCCGGATATGGTGAGCAGGTCATGTTACCTGAATTTGCAGCCGCGAAAACATGCAGCAATTGTGGATGGACAATGATCATCGCATCAAGACCGGCGGAAGTACCATCATAATCTCCGAAGTAGGTGCAATCACCGAGACTGGTGCCGTATGAATTGTTGGTCAGGCTGAGACCAAAATCATTGATGTATTGTGGCGCATCCCAAAGGATATCTGAAAAATTGCGGAGAATGATATTTGCTTTCGGTGCGTGGCCCTGGCCATAAAAAGGATCGATCAAGCCTGCGCCAGTAATGATACCTGATACGTGTGTTGCGTGCGAACTAAATCCAAAACTAGTAAGATCTAATATCGATCTGCTGAGGTCTTCATGAATACCCAATCTGCCTCCGTCTCCGATTCCAACCGTTATGCCTCTGCCATCCAGTCCCCGGGTCAATGGAGACGTCAAACCTCTGGCACGTTCTCCGTGATCAGCGCGATAATTGATTGCTTCATCATGTGGTAGAGGGCCGATAAAAGAAATCCATGGGGTGTTTATCATTCGCTCAAAACTGCTCTCTGAAGTCTGCACATCAATCAAACCATATTCATAAGCCCTGGTATCGAGCAGCATGATTTCATTTTCCAGAGCCCACGCTTTAATTTCTGTAACAGACATACCTGGAGCAATAGAAAGCCTGAACCGACCACTTTGTGATCTGTCTGTCATGTTAGTTGCAACCTTATAAGCCGGGTTGAGATCAAAAAAGTTGCGCGCCACATCTTCATTCAATGGCCTACTGACCCTGACCCAATAGATATAATTATGAATGGCATAGAAGATTTCGATTCCTTGTTGTTTTAGATTTTCCCTCTCTGTTGTCATCAGGACATGATCTGCCTGGTAAAAGAGATATTGTGTAGCGTTGCTTTGGCGCAAATCCTGTTGGGGTGGGAGAACGGGGAAGTTTCCTGTTTTAAAGGAGATTGATCTCTGGCTATAGATGGAGGTGCTGATGCACAGGGCTATCAGGGAGAAGAGAAAGGGTTTGAGCCAGTTTGAAGTGTACATCGGTATAAAAATAGGAAATTGTAAGAGAGTGAGAAGTGAGAGGTAAGAGAGTGATAGCGTGAGAGCGTGAGAGCGTGAGATTTTCTGCGGCTCTGCGGCTTTGCGCGAGAATTTGAAATGACATACTATTGGAAAGCTGATTTTTACTCCAATTTGCTCATTGGGGTAAAAAATATATTTTTCTATTGGAATTAGAAATTCGATTATCTTTCGTGCTGATCCATAAAGATTTTTCGATGGCATATCTTCAGTCGAAAAACCAACAAATTATGATCCTCAGGAAACCCGCTGCAGAGCGGGTTTCTTTTTTTAGGATTTTTCTGACGGCATATCTCGTGTGCCTTGGTATTGTTTTGTCACCTGCTCAGGGTATACTTGGGTCTGTTACAGAAGAATTTTCCCGTTATCCTGTGGCATTAGCCGACATCACCATTTCCCTCGGGAATGCTGTTGTCTATCAGGGTACAACAGATAGTCTAGGTCGATATGTGTGGAAAAACGAAAAAGCCGGAAGGTATTCCATCGATATCATTTCCACCGGGTTTCAACCTTATGAAATTTCAGACATTATCCTCGATGGCTATTCCACACGACAGGTAGAGCACTTTTTGCAAAAAACTTCATTTGATCTGCAGGCTGTCACTGTTGTTGCTTCGCGACAGAGTTCGACACCTTATATACGCAGCATTACTCCTGATGATATGTTGCAAGTGGCCGGCAATTTTGAAGATCCTGTGCGGGTGGCGCATAGCCAACCTGGTATTGTATTACTCAATGACCAGGCTAATCAATTATCTGCTCGTGGTAAATCTCCGGTATTTAACAGCTGGCTGCTGGAAGGGCTTGACATTGTCAATCCCAATCATACCAGTAACGCAGGCACCTTTTCCGATCTGCCTACACAATATGGTGGCGGAGTCAATATGTTCTCTGCACAAACCCTTGGATCCACCGATATCTATATAGGTCTCAACCCGATCAGCATCAACAACATCAGCAGTGCTGCTATCGATATGCATCTGCATGAAACAGCAAAACCCGAATGGCGGGCCAAGGCCGGACTACTTGGATTTGAATTGGGAGGAGGTATCGAACTGGGAACCAACCGCATCCTTGATTTTAATTTCCGGTACAGCTTTACTGGTCTGCTGACGGCCATGGGTGTAGATTTTGGTGGGGAACAAATAAACTATTATGACGGAGTCGTATCCTACCGACAGCATGGCGCTTTACATTCCCTGAAAGCGTTTGCCTGGGCCGGGCAGAGTAAGAATACATTTGACAAAGCGGAGGATGCAGCCGACATCGATGAGTACAAAGATTATTTTGATATTGATTATGAAAACAATATCATAGGTGCAGGAGCAACTTATGAATATGTCATTCATTCAAAGCTGAATCTCAAAACAGGAGCAGCATATTCTACAAACCAGACCACCTATAGCAAGCAAGGACAATTTGAATCCCACATCGAATCTGTGAATGACGATGATCGGATATCCATCTTTTCTGCCTTTGCTGAATTAGCCTTCAGGCACTCGGATCGTGTGCAGACCATAGCAGGGGTGAATTACAAAAACCGATCCTATGGCAACGAGTCTTTTGGCCCATACCCATACCTTCCGTTTGCAGAAGAATCATTGGTCCGACCTTATCTGAACTCAGGTGTATGGTTGGTCAAAGGTCTGAAACTGGATTTGGGTGCGGACCTATCTTATTCGACACGACATGACACATGGGATCCCGGATATCGTGCTGCTATAAAATGGCATTATACCCCTAACCAGTCTGTATTTGCCGGCACACGGAGCGGACCGGGAGAAGCCCTTATCCGCCGGGTGGGCCCTGAGCGTACCGCTTACCACTTGCGTAACCAGGTGTTCGAATTTGGGTGGAATTTTGTGGCAGGGAATCATGCTTTTACCCTGGATGCATATGTGCATACGATGTCTGAGATCTTGCGGCTGGACCTTACTGAAGGTTTTATTCATCTGGCTGATTATCCTTACACCTTTTCTGATGCCGACCCTGTGTTTGTTTCGTTTGATGCAAAAGGAATGTACCGAGGCATGGAAGGGCAATGGAATTATAGCCATAAAGGATGGCGTTTCAATATCAACCAATCGTTTTTCCAAAGCGAGCGCGACGTCAGCGATGGAAGCCTGGAGTCGGGCAGGTATAATGGACAATACGCTACACACCTTTCCATCTCGAAAGAACTCATCCGGGAGAAAAACGGAAAAGCGCGGATCTGGAACTTCAGCATGAGGGGTATGCTCCATGGAGGATTGTGGGAAGAGCAGATTGATGTGGATGCTTCGGCCCAATATTATACAACGCTCTATAGTCCATCTGGTGCTTTTGATCAACGACTGGATGATTATAAACGAGTTGACCTGAGCATTGTCAGGACCATAGCCTTTGCAAAAATCAGGTGGCGCTATTCGCTCGATATCCAGAATGTTCTTAATTTTTCCAACACCGCCTGGCGATATTACGATCCATACCTGAGATCCGTAAGCGGTCAGGATCAGTTAGGCATCATCCCCGTTTTATCCGTTCAGGCCTCCTGGTAAACCGCTTAAAAGAAATTTTACTTTGGGATTCGTAATGATTGTTAATTTTAGGAAACTAAAACCAAATTCACATCATGGATGACAAAACAAAATCGATTGTGGCTCACCTCACATTCATCGGCTGGATTATAGCCTTTGTAACCAACCAAACTGATAAAGGACCAAATACTTCCTTTTATCTCCGTCAAAATCTGGGATTATGGCTTATTGCAATTGCCAGCTCTGTGATTGGTATGTTGACTTTAAGCATTATTAGCACGATCATCAGTATTGCGGTTTTGGTACTATGGGTATTGAGCCTTCTTGGAGCTCTCAGTGGTGAGCAAAAGGCTTCACCTGTTATTGGGGATATGTTCCAGCAGTGGTTTAAAGGGTTAAGCTAGGGGCTATCAGCTATCCGTTTACAGCTTCCAGCTATCAGCTTCCAGCTTCCAGTATGCAATCGACAGGTTAGTCGATGAGATGCGATTAAAAAAGTAGAGACGCGATTAATCGCGTCTCTACTTTTTTAATCGCTAACTCCCACTGATAGCTGACAGCTGAAAACTCTATTCTTTCCTGTCGAGAGAAAACTCTAAGCTAAGCTGGTCAGAGATTTTCCTTCTATAATAGACCAGGCCAATCCCTAGTGCATAGATCTCTTCGCCAGACCAGGTGGAAGACGTCCAGCCATCTCTTTCGGTTTCAAAGGTATCTTCTGTCCTGAAGCGGATAGCGGGAATTGATTTGCCGTTCATCTCCCAGGATGTATCGCCCGCAAACCTGCGCCGGCGCTGAAGCACGATATGCAAGGAGTCGAGCGGTTGGTTCCATTCCAGATGGGTCAGCCATACTTTGGTTGAATCACCGGGCTGAAAGGGCAACCTGTGGGGAGAAAGTATTTTGACCCTGATGGGTTTGCGAACACCATCTGTGTCCTGATAAAAGAGTAACAACGAATCAGTCATCACTCCGTTTGGCACAATCCTGTCGTACTGTCGCTGGACGATCTGACTATCCGGTCCATAGTTTACACTCTCGATTAGTCCTTTCCCGAGATTCACGTGCCTCCAGATTTCAGGGCCGGCAGTAGAATCTGCAAGATTGCGGTAGGTGTAGGTCATTCCTTCTTCCGGAAAAGCATCCACCGGCAGATAATATGCCGAATAATCCGTGGGCAGGCTGTCCAACTGCCTGCATGAGGTGTTAATTATACCCAAACACATGACAATTTGACATAGAATGCCCGATGTGGTATGGTATCTGATCATATCTTTACATTCTTAATCGACATTTAAAGTTATGTTTAAAATATTCACCAAGCTA
>JANNSS010000301.1:0-9205 GCA_031402955.1 Saprospiraceae bacterium | reverse complement strand
CTGCTATTCTGATCATCGTATCCTCCACATGATGCACCAGCTCCGTGAAATGCGTATCACGCTTCGTACAATAATCCCGACGAAGAGGAAGGTCAATATCAATGTGTTCAATAATCAGTGAAGGAGGTGATTTCATGATGTAGATATCATCCGCCAGATAGACCGCTTCACTGATATCATGCGTTACGAAAATAATCGTAGAAGAAAATCGGTGCCACAGATTCACCAGCAATTCCTGCATCTGGATCCGGGTCTTGATATCCAAGGCCCCAAAAGGCTCATCCATCAATATGATTTCCGGGTTTGCAATGATGCTTCGTGCAATGGCCACACGCTGTAATTGCCCTCCTGACAACGCAGGATACTGCGCATACTTCTTCTCATGCCCTGACAGTCCCACCAACTCGATGAGCTCCATGGCCTGAGCATAGCGCTCTTTCTTATTTACACCCTTATATTCAAGCGCCAGCGCAACATTGTCCAATACGGTCATCCAGGGAAGAGAGGAATACTGCTGAAAAACCATGCTGACCCGCTGCTTATCACTCACCGGCTTCCCTTTGATCAGCACCTCTCCTTCGGTAGGTTCCTGCAGCCCTGCTATGTATCGAAGAAGAGTTGATTTCCCACTACCAGACATGCCTAACAACACAATAAACTGGCCCTGGTCTGGTTTGTCCTCAATCAGCATATTCAAACCCTTGATGATCCAGGTCTCACCACCATTATAAGACTGCCCGACATCCTTCAATTGGATAATATTGGGCCGTGCAGGAGTATCAGGAAAGTTTACGCTCATATGCCTGTCGTTTTTGTAGCGATTACTTTCAGAGTGACCTGATCTGTTTTGTGCTGATACCACTTCCAAAGCTTAAACAGCAGGATACAAATGAAGATCAAATGAACTACCCATACCGTAGAGCCAAAGAGATAACTTAACGGTCTGGAGTCACCCAGGAATCCCGCAAACTCATTGATCATGAGCAGGAGATAGATCGAAATCACAATCCATCCGAGAGCCACAGCAACATAATCTGATACGACGCTATACAATCCTTTATTTTCTAGCCTGGATGCTTTGACTGATTCTTTTGCCTGGTATTTAAACGGAAATAATGCCTTATCCAGTTTGACGAAAAGCTTATCCTGAACTATCCCAATAAACATGATAATGATCAGCAAAGCGAAAACTTTATCTGGGCTGCCTTGGCGCAGTCCAACACTATAAATAAGCGCACCCAATCCTCCCTGATTACTATTGATACTTTCAGCAACAATGATATATGTCCAGGAAATAGCCGTAAGCACTCTGATATCATCTGACAATCGGGAGACGACACTTGGCAAGTACACCGTCTTGAGTAATTGCCAATCTGTAGCACCAAGCGTGTGAACGGTCTTAATATACACATCGTCAACTTCATCAATTCGTTGGATCATAACCGGCAGTATATAGATCAAAATACCGAATGCCAGAAAATGAATCTTCATATCAGTATCAATACCAAACCAGACAATAAATAAGCCGGTGACCGCTGTCAATGGAATATACCGTATGGCATCAATCTGCCGTTGAAATCCCCATCGGGCATATTTTATCAACCCAATCACAAAGCCTACAGGAATAGTAATCAGGATAGCCTCCAGATATCCTGAAAGATTTAATCCAATACTTATTCCCGTATTACGCAATAATTCATTCTCATTGAATAATTCAGGAAAAGCAGTGATCACCTTAAACGGGGATGGCAATATACCCGAAGTGATTATAGGATCGCTACCGGATGTAAGACTTATCCATACGAGAATAACAAGCGCAAAACCAAGAATGCCAAAAATTACTTTTTGCGTGTTGCTACCTTCCTCAATTCCGCCTATAAATTTCATCCGGATTCCTTATATGTCTATTTACTTGCCTAATCTGCGATCAACTGAAACTCCGTCCTCCTGTTTTTAGCCTTACAGGCATCATTCTGATTTTGCTCACAACCTAAAACAGGTTTATCCGGCCCGTTGCCAATGATGACAAAACGGTTTTTATCAATCCTATACTGGCTGGCAAGATAATCTGCTACGGCCTGTGCCCGCTTCCTGGAAAGTTCTGCATTCAATTGCTTAGAACCAACATTGTCGGTGTTGCCTTCAATTCTCACTCTTGAATTGGCAAATGATTTTGACACATCCGCAAACTGCAGGTCAATAATGGTTTTCGAATTTTCATCCAACTGAAACTTGCCTGAAGCAAAATTAATACTTACAGGTTTGCTTGCTATAGCTGGAGCTGTCTTGGCAGATGCTGTTGGTGCGGTAAATGTTTTACTAGCTTCTGCAGCATATGGAGCCCCTGTAAGTTTCGCATTTCCGGCTTGCACTGCACCGGTAAAAATCGCACTTCTCCAGGCCGGAGCTTCTTTCTCTGCGTCACCTGAGGCCACAAAATTTTTACTCATTTTGGTATACAGATCTTCACCACGCTGCCCACGATACTCGGGGTTCATGCCGAAGAAATTGAGATTATCTCCATGGCCAGTCCAATACACCACATCCATCATGCCCAGGGCATCCGGCACACCAACCTGAAATATTTCTGCTACATATTTTGCTGCCTTGTCCCTGTTCGATGGATTTGCTTTTAGTTCCGCAACGGCCTTCATCCATCCCTCATAGAATCCGTCGATCATCTTCCGGTTGCCATTGAGATAGGACTCTTTGGCAAAAAAGATATCGGCAATTACGTGTGATTGATCTTTGGTGGTGAGCAATATTTTTGAACCTGGCACATCATTCGTAGCCAGTATGTCATCTGGACTCCATACCACAGCAGCATCGACATCCGGACTTCTGAAAAGCTGTGCAGCCTTTAGGTTATCTGTAGTCTTGATGACCTCAACATCGCTATATTTCAAATTAGCTGCTTCCAGCGCAGTCATCAATAGGGTCTGTGCAGGAGAAGGTACGGCCACAACAACTTTTTTACCTTTCAGGTCATTCACACTATTGATGCCTCTTTTGACGATGATAGCATCACCACCACGTGACCAGTCGACTTGCATAAAAGCCTTTGGCTTGTATTGGTTGATGTCTTCAGGACCGGTATAGAATGGAAACGCATCTGCCGTCTGCACCGCCACATCATATTCATCTGCAATCCAGGCATTCATCGCATTGATGAGATCGTTTTCAACAACAAAACGAACTTTAAATCCATATTCTTTAAAAAACCTGGATTGTTCATTAGGCTCAGCCCCTTCATTAAAATACAATCCGGGACCATAACCACCCCAGGTGACTAACTGAACGACCAATGTATTATCATCGTCGTTGAAACCAGTCTTTGGAGTTTCCGTTGTTTCATTTTCTGTTTTTAATTCTTCTGCTTTCTTACGCTGGTTTTGTCCCCAGGCAGTCTTATTAAATATATACCATACACCACCCCCGATAACTCCAAGGATGATGAGCGTAATGAAAAATTTGGAAAATGCAGTCAGTCGTGTTGCCATGATTCAGTATTTTATTTTTTCGTTGTTGGTTATTGGTTTAGTATTTCTTGTTACTTTTTACTTCTTTCTTTTCACTTTTCACTTCTCACTTCTTACCTCTTACTTCTTACTTCTACTTCGCTATTCCCTGTTCGTTAATCTTTATTCGAAGAACGAGTCATATTGATTCTTGCGCATCTCTACTTTCTCAGGACGTTTCAGCGGCGCATTGATGTCGAGCACATTTGATTCATCCTCCGCTTCTTTCAACAGCGTTTGCTTTTGTTCGCCAAGTATACTTGATACGCCTTCATTCTCCCACTTCTCAAGCATCCGCAAGCCTTCTTCTTCGAAGATACCATTTTGAAGGTCTACCGATTTCATAAAGTTTTCGGATACATCCATAAAGCGCTCCATCTCCCCTACCTTATTGGCCACATCATCTGCAATAGCTTCGAGGGCCATATCAAACACCATTCGCTTGTCTTTATCCCCAGCGATGATGTTCATAGCCGATTTCATGGCACTATGACTGGCATGCATAGCCTTCCGTTCCTGGTCCTTCAACTCGACCTGATCCTGGATATCTTCCAGCATGACTTCACTGTTCTCATACATCTTGCCCAATACCCGGTAAAGGATTTCCATTTTCTTATACAGGTCTTCAAGCTTGATGTTGGATTCTTTCAACCTTCCCGCCTTCCTGCTTTTGAGGATCATCACCGCCTGCTTATCTGTTTCTTTAGCCTGGCTTGCCAGGTGAAGGTTGCTCTGTATTTCCTTTCGGTTGTTGAGGATCAATTCCTGCAACTTATGCATCTGTCCTCTCAACATGCTGATCTGCCTGTTCATCTTTCGCAGGTTCTCCTTGAGATCACTCATATATCCTTTCAGAATAGCAATTGGATCCATCTTGACAAAAATGCCTGTAATGGATCGCATTACGCTCTTATACATATACCAGATGAGATTCCTGGATTTGGAATCGATCGCCATGAAGATGATGGTTCCCAATATGGCTAGCGTAGCTACAAGCCCGATGGTTGATGTCAGTGCACCAACGATAAAGGCAGCAGATTTGACCGTGATGAAACCGATCGCTGCAATAATGGCCATTAAAAAAACCGCCCCTGTAACGCCCTCAGGTCTTTCCCAAAATGTCTTTGGTTTATATCCGTCCATTCTTTCTGTTGTCTGTACTATAGATTTGATTCAATATTCTTTACGTCAAGTTGTATCTGGCTGATCAAGGCCTGGTAACTGGCTTCAAAATCGTTTGCTGTCTGGGCGAGTTTTTCACTGGCTGTATTGATTTCCTTTTCGAGATTGCCGATCTGTTGCCTGTGCCCTTCAAGGTCTGACTTGAGTTTTTCGATCTCAGCTTCTTTATTCTTGATGGTTTGCTCTAGTTGTTTGATCTCTTCCTGCTTGCCGGTGAGATTCCTGTCCCTTTGACCGCCCAGGGCTTCCTGAAATTTTGACTGCTCCCTGGATAGGATTCCCAGGTAATGCTGGGCGCTGCTGACAATTTTCTCCTTGGTGGCGCCCATAGTTTGAGCCGTAGCAAAAGCCGACTTATACCTCGTCCCATCATCCATGGGAACATTGGCCAGTGATCGCAGAAAATCCTTAAACTCCATATAATCAAAGCCTTCCTGGTTGTTTGCTTCCAAGGCGTCAAACAAAACTTCAAGAAACTTATCCTGTACTTTTCCGGGCCCGGTAGAACCTGCCGACACCTGAAAAGACCTGGTGGGTGAAGGAACATCCTTTTGAGGACTGGTGGCCTTTTCACCAGGAGTTTGCGCCTCTGAGGTGGTTTCCCCCTCTTCGATGATAAAAAGGGACTTGAACTTCTTTAACATAGCTGGATTAAGGATTGCCTTTATTTTAGATCTATAAAATGTAAAAATACGTATTAGGTTCAAGTTGGACAGTCAGTAAAGATTTAAAAATGATTTGAGGGTTGCGGGCAGTCTTCATAGGGACTTAACCTTACCTTTGCCTCATGATTGATTATGTTAACGTTCCATCCGAAATTGGGGCCTTGCAGCGTGTTATAGTGCACAGGCCGGATGCGGGTATCGCCAGAATTTCACCCCGACATGCAGGAGAATTGCTCTTTGATGATATCGTCCACCTCCCTAAAATGCAGGAAGAACATGACATCTTCACCTCGGTACTGGCACATTTTATAGGCCGTACCAATGTGCTCGAAGTGCAGGATCTCGTGCTTGAATCACTTAAAGCCGATCCAAAAGCAAGGGAACACTTCATGGGTTATATCGCCAGTTTTGAAGAGCTACCGGCAAAGTATGTCGATGAACTCAACGCCATGGACGACGAGTTATTGACCCAGGTCTTGATTACCGGCCGGGATCCCGGGACCGACTACATTTATTTTGATCCGGTCCCTAACCTGATTTTTACAAGGGATATAGCTGTGGTAGTCAATGACCACATCGTCATCACCAAAGCCGCCAAGGAAGCCCGCTACCGTGAAAATCTCCTCTCCAGGTTCATCTTCTGGTATCACCCTTCTTTTCAGCATCTCAAGGAGCAAAAAAGGCTGATCAATCTCAACGATGTGGATATGTTCCCACCCTCCCGTAATGGAGAACGGATATCTATAGAAGGTGGAGACATGATGGTGCTCAATAACAAATACCTCCTCATAGGATGTAGTGAAAGGTCTACCACTCACGCATTCCATTCTTTAAAAAATATCCTCTTCGAACGAAATGTAATTGACCACGTTGCCATGGTAGTGATTCCAAGTGAACGTTCATATATGCATATCGATACGATCTTTACGCATGTGGACAAAGATCACATTGTGGCCTATAAGCCCATTGTCATAGATGGTCTCAGCAGCTATGTGGAAGTGTTTGACAAGGATGGATGCGAGCGCGAATACTCCTCCATCAGTGAATTTATCAAACAGGAAATCAACAGTAAAATGCAGTTTATCCTGAGTGGAAACGGAAAATCACCCTACCAGGAACGAGAACAGTGGACCGATGGCTGTAACCTCGTGACCATACGTCCGGGCGTAGCATTGACTTACGACAGGAATCCTTTTACAGAGGAAGCATTCAAAGCTTCGGGTTTCAATGTCATGAGGGCAGAAGACTTTTTACTCAAATCCTCAGCAGATCCAGCGTATGCACCCAGTGTTCAAAAAACAATCATAACTCTTCCTAGTAATGAACTTTCAAGAGCCCGAGGCGGCTCACACTGTATGACCTGCCCTATCCTGAGATCATGAGTTATCAGCATACCTGGCAGCTAAGAGTACGTTATGGAGAGACAGATCAGATGGGTTTTGTCTACTACGGGGTTTATGCTCAATACTTTGAGGTTGCAAGGGTTGAGGCAATCCGTAACCTTGGCGTATTGTATTCAGATCTTGAAAAGCTCCATAACATCTGGATGCCGGTCATGAACATGCATGTCAGATACCTGAGACCTGCGAGATATGATGATTTGCTGACGATCCATACAACGATACCTTCGCTCCCCGGCAAGGATATCAGGTTCAGGTACGAAATCCACAATGAAGCAGGAGCCTTGCTCAATGGGGCGCTGGTACAATTGTGCTTTCTGGATGCCCGGACACAAAAACGTATAGACGCACCGGATTTCATTAAGGACCCGCTTAGATCCTACTACAAATGAATAAAGCGTACTGGAATCGAAGGTATAGGGAGCTGAGGGCCCTACTGCACAGACAGAGCCTTCCGGGTTTTAATGGTATACCTATCGCCATCATATTGAAATATGTATGGAAAGAAATTCTCAGGGATGATATTATGGTCAGGTCAAATTCGATGGCCTACAGCTTCTTCCTATCCATTTTTCCTGGACTGCTCGTGATTCTATCACTGCTGCCCTATTTGCCGATTGATAATATGGTATCAGCTTTTCAACGAAATTATATCGATCTCCTTCCTTCAGAAATGGCTGCCTATATCAATACGATTATCATTGAGATGACGCAGACCGGAAAAGAAGGATTGTTGAGTTTGAGTTTATTACTGGCCATCTTCTTTGCTTCTAACGGCGTAAGCTCCATGCTGAAAGGATTTCATAAAAGTTACGAAGCAACATACAAAAAACAAAACCTGCTGCAACGGGAATGGCGAGCTATTTATCTGACCTTGCTGCTCGGCATATTCATGGTGGGATCGCTTATTGTCATCATCGTTGGCAAACCTATTCTCCAAAATTTGTTGTCGTCGAGTGGACTGCAGAATACGCACTATACGATCTATACTTATCTCCGGTGGATGCTTTCCTTCATTTTCTATTATTTCGGGATTAGCATCATATATCGGTTAGGACCAGCTTTCAAAACCAAACTAAGATATTTTACGCCGGGTGCGACCCTCGCCACAATCCTCTCTGTCATCAGCTCCATACTGTTCTCCATTTATGTCACCAATATTTTTGCATACAATGAAATCTATGGGTCTATCGGCGCCCTGATCCTAATCCTGGTATGGCTCCAACTCAACTCTTTTATCATCTTGCTGGGGTATGAACTCAATGCTTCCATCGCCATCAACCGCGATCTACTGGCACAGGAAGAGGCCTAATACTGACCTGAATAGCGCATTGAAAAATTCCTGGAAATTTATTTGCTTTTCTGATGACAATGCCTTAGCTTTATTTTATTGATACGCATATCAATTAAATTTATCAGACTGTTACAAGCCCTCCGCTGTTTTGGCTCAACATGACAAACATGAGGAATAGTTTTGGTACATCATTAGGGCGGGCCTCAATTCTGCTCCATTATGGATGAAGCAGATTCCTACGCGGGACAGAGGATTACTGAACATGTACCAGGCGCTCCGGACTTTACTTTGGGGCCCAAAACAAACTTCGGCTTGTACAGTCTTTTTATTATTTCTATCTGTATCGCTCGTTTCGGCTCCGCTCAACAATGAAGATCATTCAGAAAGGATGCAAACTGAATACTGCTTGCTGAATACTGCCCACTGCTAACTGCTAACTGCTAACTTTCAACCCTTTTCCTCAGCTTTCTTATGATCAGCCAGAAACTGCGCCAATCCGATATCAGTGAGTGGATGTTTCAACAATCCCAGTATGGCAGATAGCGGACATGTAACAACATCGGCTCCTGCCTTTGCTGCATCAACGATTTGTTTTGAAGTTCGGATAGAAGCGGCAAGGATAGCTGTATCATAACCTTGAATGGCATATATATCAGCTATATCCTGGATCAGGGCCATGCCGTCCCAGTTGATATCATCGACTCTGCCAATAAAAGGGGACAAATAAGTTGCACCCGCTTTAGCGGCGAGGATGGCCTGACCGGCTGAAAATACGAGCGTACAATTGGTACGGATATTATGACTGGTCAGCCAGTGAATTGCTTTGATGCCATCCTTGGTCATCGGGACTTTGACGACAATGTTGGGAGCGAGATCGGAGAGGAGCTGACCTTCTTCAATCATCCCTTTAAAATCAGTAGAAATCACTTCTGCGCTGACATCACCGTCCACAATGGAGCAAATGGCCTTATAATGTTTGTAGATATTGTCAGTTCCGGTGATCCCTTCTTTGGCCATGAGGGAAGGATTAGTGGTAACGCCGTCAAGAATTCCAAGCTCTGCAGCCTCTTTGATCTGCTCAATATTGGCTGTATCGATAAAAAACTTCATATCAGGGAGGTTTATAGTAAATAAAAATGAGTGAGA
>JANNSS010000300.1:0-9457 GCA_031402955.1 Saprospiraceae bacterium | reverse complement strand
AAAATTATATTTATGTTGTTCTATTCTCTCGTCTCACGTCTCACGTCTCACGTCTCACGTCTCACGTCTCACGTCTCACGTCTCACGTCTCACGTCTCACGTCTCACGTCTCACGTCTCACGTTTTTACACGTTAAATCTGAAGTGCATGATATCTCCATCCTGCACAATGTACTCTTTACCTTCAACACCCATTTTGCCGGCTTCCTTCACAGCGGCTTCGGATCCATACTTTATAAAATCATCGTACTTGATTACTTCTGCGCGGATAAAACCTTTTTCAAAGTCAGTATGGATGACACCTGCGGCTTGCGGTGCTTTACTTCCTTTTCGCACGGTCCATGCACGGACTTCTTTGACACCTGCTGTAAAATAGGTGATCAGGTGCAGCAGATCATATGCGGCAACAATGACCCTATTCACTCCAGGCTCTTCAAGTCCAAGGTCTTTGACAAATTCCATGCGCTCTTCCAGCGTATCCAGTGCTGCTATATCAGACTCAATGGCAGCGCTGATGCATATAAGGCCTGCACCTTCAGTGACAATCGCTGCTTTTAGTTGTTCGGAATATTTATTTCCATTGACAGATGATGCTTCATCCACATTGCACACATACAAAACAGGCTTAGCTGTCAGCAACATCATTTCACGCATTACATCGCTGTGTATATCAGGGACCTCATAACTTCTTGCTGCTTTACCAGCCAGTAAGTGCGTTTTAAGTTGATTGAGCCATGCAACCAAATCCACATCCTCTTTCTTGCCGCTTTTCGCAGATTTTGAAGCACGATCAATCCTTTTCTCAACAGATTCAAGGTCTTTCAGGCCAAGTTCGATATCGATGATTTCTTTATCTCTGACCGGATTGACACTGCCATCTACATGCACTACATTATCATCATCAAAACATCGAACAACGTGGAGGATTGCATCCACTTCCCTGATGTTAGCCAGGAACTGATTGCCTAATCCTTCACCTTGAGATGCCCCTTTGATCAGGCCTGCAATATCAAGGATGTCAACTGCAGTGGGTAAGATGCGCTGAGGGATGATCAGTTTTGCCAGTTCATCTAGCCGTGGATCAGGAACAGTCACGACACCGATGTTTGGCTCTTTGGTAGCAAACGGATAATTGGCTGCAAGCGCTCCTGCAGAAGTAAGTGCATTAAACAAAGTGGATTTTCCAACGTTTGGTAATCCGACAATTCCACATTTCAAGCCCATAAAAAATAGATATTCGTAAGTAACGGATCATTTTGAGGGCGCAAAGATAGTATTCTCTTCCTCGTCTATTACGGAATCCTATGAATTACCTGGCCCATGCGCTGTTATCTCCTGAGGATCCACTTGTTCTGATGGGCAATTTATGGGGCGACCTGCTCAAACCACGCGATTATACAGGGCTTAATGCCGGTATTCTGGTTGGAATCAAGCGGCATCAAGCAATTGATGCCTTTACAGATCAGCACACTGCAGTTGTTGAAATCATGAAATTGCTTAGACCATTCCAGGGGAAATACACCCCGGTAGTCGTTGATGTCATGATGGATTTTATACTGTCCAAATTTTGGGATGATTATCACACTGGGACTCTCGAGGACTTTTGCCAGCACAAATACAAGGTGGTTAACACAAATCTGGTTTATCTGCCGGAGCGGCTTTATCCCCGCATCGGTCGTATGGTAGGCCATCGATGGTTGGAATCATGCAAGAACAGAGAGCGTATGGAGCAGACGCTCATCATGCTGAGCAGAAGGGCGTCATTTGAAAACAAGATACCTGATGCGATGCAAGCTTATGATTTACATCAGGAGCAGATTGATGGGTTATTTGTTGATTTTTTTAAAGAGGTCAGGCATTACGTCAACCTTCAAAGTGGAGGCTGATTGTAAACGCTCTTGAGAATATCTTTTCAGCAATATTCGTTTGCTCTAAATTAGGGTTGAAAATCAAGACATTTCCTATCCCTTGTGAATATTTTAATTCAGGAGAGAAAATAAAGAAGGGAAAAAAGAATTGAAACCCGCCACCCACTTCAACAGCAAAATCATGTGGTGACAATAAAATAGCACGGTTCGCCTGTTCTTCGCGGATCCTGGCGTTTGAAGCCACATCATATGTGTATTTGATACCACCAAGGACGAAAACCCTCATATCATGAAAGGGATCTGACTTGAATCTGACCTGGAAAGGTACCTGCACTAACACACTTTCGATATTCCTTTCTTGCTCAGCATTGGAATTTGCTGAAACGTAAGAAAGTTTGTGATTCACGAATGAAAATCCAGGTAAAAACCTGAAGTCAAAATATTCGCCAAGTTTCATATTTGCAATCATCGACACATTCAATCCTGAACTTCGGATGCCTTCCACCACTCTGAAACTATCATTCAGTATGGCATTCTTAGAATAAGCGATTTGAAAATTGGAACTATTGTATCCAAAGGTTAATCCAAAATAATAAGCCTTACTCTGGAATTCCCGGAAGTTGTGGTTGCCTTTGTTTGTCTGTGCTGATCCGGCCAGGGGTATCAGGGCCAGGCAAAGCAGAGCTATGGTTTGTAAGCGATGTAGATGGCGCATATACCTAGTGATAGGGGGGTGAGGGCAGGTCGGTCAAAACCCGCTTTGATGAGTTCCTGGTTGAAGGCTTCATAGTCTGGAAAAGCCTGAACAGATTCGTATAGATATTTGTATGCTCTTCCATCGCCTGAGGTCCATGAACCAATTAACGGAAGAATGTGCCTGAAGTATATATCAAACAGTTGTCTGACCGGAAAAATCCTTGGTTTCGTAAACTCCAGCACCACAATCGGGGCTCCAGGCCTGAGAACCCGCCGCATTTCAGAAAGCCCTTTGTGAAGATCTCCGAAATTTCTAACCCCAAAAGTCACGGTAGCAGCATCAAACGAGTTGTCTCCAAATGGGAGATTCTCCGCATCTCCTTTAAGAAATTCAATTGTTGCCCCTGATTTGACCTTTGAGTCTGCCAGTCTGCGTTTTGCAACTTCCAGCATTCCCATCGATAAGTCAATCCCGGTAATCTTACCCGGATGCAGGATTTTATCAGCCATAAAGGCCATATCACCTGTTCCTGTGGCAACATCGAGGAGATGTTGAGGCTTATGGGAAACCAGGAGGGAAAGAGCTTGTTTCCGCCAGTTTCGATCGATACCTAAAGACAGGACTTTATTCAGTAGGTCATACTTGCCTGATATCTTATCAAACATGAGTTCAACCTCCTGTTTCTTGTCCTTATCCGCTGATTGATATGGTTTTACCTGATTCAATTGGTGCAAAAATAGCCATTAACTTCACGTTGCTCAGCGTTAGCTATTAAATGGGTTCGATAAATTTTTATCAATGGCATTTAATTGATTGAAAAACAACTAATTGTGTATTATAAATAAATCGAATTTATTTAATTAGCAGCTACTTGAATTTAAGGTCTAAAAGAACCAAACTATCTGTGCTTTTTGCTTCAAAAAAAGGGGATAAATGTGTATCTTTGCACCATTCAATTTGAATTCATTTTATAATTATATATGTCTGATAATCTAAGAGTTATACCGATTAACATCGAAGATGAGTTAAAGTCGGCCTACATCGACTACTCGATGTCGGTTATTGTGTCAAGAGCATTGCCTGATGTGCGGGATGGCTTGAAGCCGGTCCACCGGAGAGTATTGTACGGAATGCATGAATTGGGGCTTGGCTACAACAAGACCTTTAAGAAATCTGCAAGAATTGTCGGGGAGGTTTTAGGTAAATATCATCCACATGGGGATACCGCTGTCTATGATTCGATGGTTCGTATGGCACAGGATTGGTCCCTACGGTATCCATTGGTTAATCCACAAGGAAACTTTGGAAGTATGGACGGGGATAGCCCGGCTGCCATGCGATATACCGAGGCAAAGCTTATGCGGATAGCGGATGAATTACTGGATGATATTGAAAAGGAAACGGTTGACTTTCAGTTAAATTTTGATGATTCACTGGAAGAGCCATCAGTACTTCCAGCCAAAATACCTAATCTGCTGATCAATGGTTCCAGTGGAATTGCTGTGGGAATGGCTACAAATATGCTGCCGCACAATCTGACAGAAGTGGTTGAAGGGATTAACGCAATCATTGATAATCCGGAACTTACACTGGATGAGTTAATGAAATACATCAAGGCTCCAGATTTTCCAACGGGTGGTATTATTTATGGCGTTGATGGTATCCGCGAAGCTTACGAGACGGGTCGTGGACGTGTAGTTCTGAGAGGTGTCGCAGAGATCCAGGAGGGCCAGCATGGTAATGATGTCATCATCATCAAGGAGATTCCATACCAGGTCAACAAAGCCAATCTCGTCAAAGCGATCGATGAGCTCAAGACAACCGAGAGAGTAAGCGGGATCTCCTATGTGCAGGATGAATCCAGCAGAGAGGGTATCCGGATCGTGGTGGAATTGAAACGGGATGCCATTGCCAATGTGGTGTTAAGTCAGTTGTACAAGTTTACTGCGCTGCAGACCTCTTACGGTATCAACAATATTGCTCTGGTACACGGACGTCCGCGTACATTGAGCTTACGCCAGCTTATTGATGAATTTATCCTTTTCAGGCTGGAGGTCATCGTTAGGAGGACCACTTTCGAACTCAGGAAGGCAGAAGAACGCGCCCATATCCTGGAAGGACTTCTGATCGCACTTGACAACCTGGATGAAGTCATCAGGATCATTCGTGAATCCAAAACTGTAGACGAAGCTCATATTGGCCTGGTTGAGCGGTTTGGTCTTTCCGATGCACAGACAAAAGCGATTCTCGAAATGAGATTGCAACGTCTTGTTGGGCTTGAAAGGTTAAAAATCAAAGAGGAATATGATGGACTCATCAAAACTATTGAAGACCTCAAAGACATTCTGTCCAATGAGGGCAGACGAAGAGGAATCATCAAAACCGAGTTGGGTGAGATCAATGAAAAATATGGTGATGCCCGAAGAACGGAAATCACTTTTGCTGATGGGGAGATCAGTATAGAAGATATGATCCCGGATGAGGATATGGTGGTGACGATTTCCCATCTTGGTTATGTCAAACGTACCAACATTTCTGAATACAGGATTCAGGGAAGAGGCGGACGAGGCTCAAAAGGGAGCAGTACAAGACAGGAGGATTTTATTGAGCACATGTTTATCGCAAGTGCACACAACTATCTCTTTTTACTCAGCGAACAGGGTATTTTTTATAAGATCAGAGTATATGAAATACCGGAAGCTTCAAAAACTTCCCAGGGCCGGGTGATTCAAAACCTGATTGAGCTGCCAAAGGAGGATAAGATCAAAGCCTACATTATCATCAAGAATATTGAGGATAAGGAGTTTATGAACAGCCACTACATTCTCTTCTGCACCAAAAAAGGAACAGTGAAAAAAACGCTGGTGGAGGAATATGCCAAGTCCAATATCAGTAAAATAAGGGCGTTGACCATCAACGAAGGGGATACGCTGATCGATGCCAGACTCACCGATGGTAATAGTGAAATCGTGATGGCCAACAAGAAAGGATTTGCGGTTCGATTCAACGAGGGTGATGTCAGGAGTATGGGCAGGCCTGCAGCAGGTGTGCGAGGCATGACCTTACAAGGCGAGGATGATGAAGTGGTAGGCATGCTGACCGTCAGTGAACATGATAAACTGTCAACGATACTTGTTATTTCCGAAAACGGTTACGGAAAACGTTCAGAACTTGAAGAGTATCGTAAGACCAAGAGAGGCGCGAAAGGTGTTGGTACACTGAAGATCACGGAGAAAACAGGAGAATTGATTGCTATCAAAGCAGTTGAGGAATCTGATGACTTGATGATTATCAATGAATCCGGAGTTACGATCCGAATGCCGGTTACCGAGATCAGGATCATGGGTAGGAAAACCCAGGGTGTAAGGTTAATTAATCTAACAGATGATGATAGGATAGCAGACATCGGTGTGATCAAGAATGAAGAAACCTCTGGTGCTCCTGTAGAAGATGGCAGTGAGGAAGAATAATAGCAGATTGAAAGCAGTCTGGTTATGATAGAAGTGCTGAATCAATAGCTGGAAGGCTTATTTTAGTACTTTATTAATCTGACCTTAACAAAAGGAAAACGTATGTACAAGATTTAATCCGTCGTTATCCTGGTTTTAAGTATTTGAAACTGATTCACTTCAATAAATCAACTTGTAAATGAAAAAAGTACTGGTTCTTTTGCTTTTTGCTTGTGTAGGCATAGGCCTTCAGGCTCAGGATCCTGTAAAGGACATTAAGAAAGCTGCACGATTATTGGGTACCTACAATCTGGACCCATCGGGGAGTGCGGATAAATTGCAGGAGGCTGTATCGCTGGCCAATGCAAATATCGATGACCCTTTAGTGAAGATTGATCCTACTGCATGGCAAACCTATGGAGATATCTTTATGACCGTCGTCAATACAGATGTTGCTCATTTTGTCATTGACCCTGCCTTTAAGGTTAGCGATCCATTGGCATCAGGCAAGGCTTTTAAAGGTTTCAAGATGGCTGCTGAACTTTCCGATAAATCTTACCAGACCAAGGATGCCATGAAAGGACTTTCTGCAGGAATTCAGAATATCTATTACATGGGTTCTGCCCTGTACCAGACGCAGAATTATGCAGGCGCGTACGATGCATTTAAAGCAACCTATGATGGTTATACCCTGCTGAAAAAGAATAATGAACCTACCACGTTTGATGCAACAGAGCAGCCAAAAGCGCTATATTATAGTGGTTTATGCGCACAGCAGGCCGGGATGATAGATGAAGCAAAGGCAGTTTACAAGGAGTTAGTCGATCAAGGCATTGCTGAAGCGGGTGTATATGAAGCCTTAATTAATCTTTACAAAGATGAGGACCCGGCATTATCAGAACAATACCTGAAGGCTGCGCGTGAGAAGTATCCGGATGATACAGCATTGCTCTATGCTGAAATCAATCATTTGCTGGCCAAAGGAGAACTGGTCAGCCTGGTGAGCAAACTTGAAAAGGCTGCGGCTTTGGATCCCAATAATGTTTCAATTTTCATTACACTTGGGCAGATATTTGATAAATTGTACCAGGACCAGTCCGCAACAGATCCTATTGCGGCAGAGGAGAGTTTTACAAAAGCTATGTCCTATTATCAACAGGCGCTTACAAAGGACGCTAAGAATTTTGATGCGGTCTACAGCATAGGAGCATTGTGGTATAATAAAGCAGCCGCGTATTCCATCGAATTGAATGCATTGTCAAATGATTATACACCAGCCGGCACAAAGAAATATGATGCCAAGAAGGTGGAGATGGAAGACGCATTTACAAAGGCGCTCCCATTTTTCCAGCAGGCCGAAGAATTGAGTCCAAAGGATATCAATACACTGATTGCCTTAAAGGAAATATATGCACGTCAGGATAAGTTTGACATGGTAGAAGCTTACAAAAAGAAACTGGCTGCCCTAGGAAACTAACAGGTAAAAACAAATAGTTAAAAAGCCCCTGGTGCGTGCATTCCCCAGGGGCTTTTTAATGCCAGACAAACAATTCATTCCTGATATATTTGTAATCTAAATAAATTGCTAATGGCAGATCATGTGTTTCCTGAACCCGCTCCACTAAATGATGTTGCAGCATTTCACCGCACTTTCCATTTACCCATACTTGAATCTCCGGCTATCCCGGGTGAAGACAGGTGTGCACTGAGAATAAACCTGCTGCAAGAGGAGCTCGACGAACTCAAGGATGCCATCAGGGATAAGGATCTCACAGCCATAGCCGATGCACTTAGTGACCTGCAATATGTACTTTCGGGGGCTATCCTCGAGTTTGGATTAGGAGATAAATTCAAAGAGCTTTTCGAAGAAGTTCAGCGCTCCAACATGAGCAAAGTGTGTGAAGATTATGTTACAGCAGAGGAGACTCTTGCTTTTTATATGGAGAAAGATGGTACCCAGGGCTTTATCAAGGAAAGCCACCAAGGTTTTTTAGTGTACCGGACTGCTGATAAGAAAGTGCTAAAATCTGTCAGTTATTCGCCTGCTGATCTGGAGAGGATTTTGAAGTGAGTGGTGAGTGGTGAGTTGTGAGTGAGTGGTGAGTCGCGGGTGAGTCGTGAGAGGTGAGTCGTGATTCGTGAGCAGCAAATCGCGAGCAGCAAATCGTGAGCAGTAACCTAAAATACTCTGGAACCTGGAACCTGGAAGCTCAAAGCTGATAACTGATAGCTGATAGCTGATAGCTGATAGCTGATAGCTGATAGCTGATCAAGTTACATCATTTCATAAATTCCTGCTATCCCTTGACCTCCACCAACACAGGCTGTCACCATTCCGTACTTTTGATTTCGTCGTTTCAATTCATGAAAGAGTTGGGTGGATAATTTTGCTCCCGTGCATCCTAGTGGATGACCTAGTGCTATGGCTCCACCATTGACATTGACCAGTTCCGGATCAAGACCGGCTATACGTATGACTGCCAGGGATTGTGTGGCAAATGCTTCATTTAATTCAATAAGGTTGATGTCATTGAGCGTAATGCCTGCTTGTTTGAGCGCTTTCGGGATGGCTGCGCATGGACCAATACCCATATATAACGGGTCAACACCTGCGACACTGCAACTGATTAATTTCGCTAAAGGATCGATGTTTAATTCTTTTACCATCGCTTCACTCATGACGAGAACAAATGCAGCTCCATCAGAAGTTTGTGAAGAGTTTCCAGCGGTAACCATTCCTCCTTGTTTGAATGCTGGCTTTAGTTTCGCGAGAGCTTCATAAGATGTACTTCGACGAACCCCTTCATCTGTATCAACGACAAAGGTGCTACTCACTTTTTTACCATCTTTAACAACAACATGATCTACAGTGATCGGTACAATTTCTTCTTTGAAATATCCCATATCAAGCGCGTTGGCTGCATGAACATGAGAGCGTAAAGCGAAAGCATCAGCATCCTCGCGACTGATACTATACTTTTCAGCAACAGCTTCAGCCGTTGCACCCATGCTTGCCAGGTAATCGGGGGTAGTGGATGCAACCTTATAGTTAGGGGCAAATTTGTAGCCCGTCATTGGTATCATACTCATGGACTCCGTTCCACCGGCTATAAAACATTGTCCCATGCCTGCTTTGATTTTTGCGACAGCTATCGAAATCGCCTCCAGTCCTGATGCACAATACCGGTTGACAGTCATACCAGGCACATCATGCCCCAGCGCCCGCATGGAAATTAATCTACCGATCTGCAGGCCCTGTTCTCCTTCCGGATTAGCACAGCCTACAATAACATCATCTACGCGCTTCGGATCCAACTGCGGGACTTGAGCTAAAAGAAAACTGATCAGGTCTACAGCAAGATCATCTGATCTGTAGTTGCTGAATCCGCCTCTTCCGGCTTTACCTACTGCGGTTCGGTATGCTTTTACGATGTATGCCATTTT
>JANNSS010000299.1:0-10663 GCA_031402955.1 Saprospiraceae bacterium | reverse complement strand
TCTGACTATCCTGTTTTTGGGCTCTCGGTTGCAAAACATAATGTCACTGCCATCATGCGTACCTTTTCCAATGACATGCTTGGAGCAGGCAGTGATTATAAAGGGTGGCGAAATTACCTGGAAGCACCGGCTTTCTATATCGGCCTGATTACCTTGTTTTTTGTCTTCCAGTTTTTTGCATTGGCCAGCAGACGGCAGAAGTGGATTTATGGAGGCCTTCTGCTCTTATGGTTATTTCTCATCCTGTTTCCCTGGTTCAGGTATGCCTTCTATGGTTTTGCCGGTAATTATTACAAAGGGGCTTTGTCGCTTTTTATTCCGTTCAGCTTTTTATTTGTAGGGTTACTTGGTTTCCAGGAAATCATATCAGGGAAGGCCTTGAATAAATGGGTCTTATTTGCCTCCGCCTTGATCTTGCTGTGTTTACTGTGGTATCCATACAATATCCAGGATGTCAATATCTCGACGGACATGCAGGTCAGAGTTTCTGCATTTCTCCTGGGGTATACTGCACTTCTCTGGATGTATTCAGAAGGAATGTTGAAAAAGGTATTATTTCCTGCGCTGGTGTCATTGGTCAGTATTGAAGCATTACTGTTTGCATGGCCGACAGTCAATGACAGGACGTCTATCACCAAGTCAGCCATTGCCGGCAAGCAATACCATTTCGATGATTCGGTGGAAGCGGTGCGAAAGATCAAGGAATCAGATAAAGAACTTTTTTATCGTATCGATAAAGTCTATGGATCGGTAAAGAAGGGATATAATGATGGTATGGTGCAAGGTTATTTTGGATCAAAATCTTATCAGTCGCACAATCATAAATATTATGTGGAGTTCCTCCATAGGGCTGGAGTGATCGATGGTACGAAAGAAGCGAACACAAGGTGGCTGGTGGGCGTTTCCGCTTCTAATATTCTTCATGGGTTGTTTTCTATAAAATACCTGATGTCAAATGAGGAAACCCGTGAAAAAGTAGATGCTGCTATTTATACGCCGATCGATACTACTGGTAAAACAGTTACTTCCCGAAATAATTATTACATCCCTTTTGGTATTCCGTTCGAAAAGGTTTACACGGAGAGTGCCTTTGATCTGTTGCCTGCCAACCAGAAAAAGCGGATATTTTATTTTTGCGTCGTTACTGAAGATCAAGCTGCGTCCAGGAATTCCTTGCAGCCATTAGTTGCGGAAGAAACCTCTTTTTTTGGGACTGCTACCCGGGAGCGGACACAGGAATTGGCAACAAAGACGATGGCGATAGATTATTTTTCCCAGAATCATATTAAGGGCCACATTACACTGGATACCACATCCATGATGTTTTTTTCTATCCCGTATGACCAGGGCTGGAAAGCAACTGTCAACGGAAAGATTAAGCGGTTAGAAAAGATCAATTTTGGATTTACCGGTTTATTGCTGGAGCCAGGTAAACATGCCATTGAGCTTACCTACGAGCCACCATTATCTAAATGGGGATGGCTTGGTATGATCGCTGCAGCTATCGGAGTATTTATACTGACCAGGTTGAAAAAGTATTTTTAATCTGGTAATTAAGAGGATGTCTATTCTTGATGAATGTCAGTATTCTTCAACTTCCTGGATAGCAACCATGCCAGATCTGAATTCTTCAGGAAGAGGATGTCGGATAAATTGAATCCAAGTTTTTTTTGTGCCATGTAGACAAGGTAGATGGACGTTGTTGCATAGGCAATCGTTGTAGCCCACGCAGCACCAATAATTCCAAATACAGGAATCAGCACTATATCCAAAACTACTGTCATCACTACGCCTGTCCAGGAAGCCTGCATCGGGAACCTCATCTTATTGATTGCCTTGAAATAGCCTGTGAAGACAAGACGTTGACTTATAAAAATGATTCCAATCGCGAGGATTTGTGTTGCCGGAATGGCTTGTCTGAATTCACCTCCAAAGAAGAGTGGAATAAATAACCAAGAGGTAGTTATGATCAATACAGCAGCAGTTAGGGCAATCGTAATATTTAATCTGGCCGTCCTGGAGACAATTTCCTTATGTTCCTCCGGTGGTGATTCTGCGATATACGGAATCAGGACCTGGTTGAAGGGAGTCATCGCATCACTGATAAAATTGGTGACCTGGGTAGCCAGGCCATACTGGCCGAGCATTGCAGTCCCTTTGTAAAATTGGACAAACCACACATCCAGTCGCTTATTGAGGAAATGTCCTGAAGCGCTGAGCAAACTTTTGAAAGAAAGGGAACTGATCGGTTTCAAATAGTCCTCGTATTTGGATGAAAATGAAAGGATGTTGTATCGCCAAAAGAATATCAGGCCGGCAACAACCAATGAAGTTTCGATTAAAAGAATAACCTTAAAGCATTGTTGTAGAGAAATCATTTGCCCTCTGCTCACCGTCAACCATAATAAAGTGCCATACACCACGGCAGGGAGACATTGATTGAGAATCATAAAAGCATTGAAAGCTTTAAATCGGAACAAACCACGTAATGCAGCCAGCATCAGCGTTGAAACCCGACGCAAGCCAAAGGCCACAAGTAAAAAGAGAAAGAAAAACATCACTGGTTGATCAGCAGGGATCGCCCATTGTTCGCCACCCGGGACGAGGAACACTAAAATACTGAGTGTAACCGCAAAGGCAATGAAAGACAGGAAGGCAAGAAGACCAATGGCACTAAAGATCCCAGTTGTATTTTCTTTGTCCCTGGCCAGGAAGACAGGAAGCGTACCTTCGAGTTGAAAACCAATCACGGTAAAAAAGAGATTAAGTACCGCAAAGGTGAAAGTGTAAACCCCATTGCCTTCAGGTCCTAAAAGGCGCGTGAGAAATACCACGGAGAGGAAACTTAGCAACATCACCGGAATGCGGCTCAGTAGCGTGATCTGTACGTCCTTTTTTAATTGGCTCATGGTGTCAGGAGCTTTTCAAAAAGTACGAGATAGCCGCGTGTAATAGACGGCCATGAAAATTCCCGGATGGCCCTCGCTCTTCCTGCATGCATAAGACTAGTCATGAGATCAGGATCTTCTATGAGTGTTTTTAGCTTGGCCTTGAGTGCCTTTACATCCGCTGGGGGTAAGCATATGCCTGCATCACCGACGCTTTCGGGGCAGCCGGATACATCAGAGGTGATCACCGCGCATCCTGCTGAAAGTGCTTCCATGAGAGACGTGCTTGCATTTTCTTTGGCTGAGACGAGAGAGAATATAGTGGCCTCTGAAAGCAACAGTCTGTAAGCTTCACTTTTATTGTCAAGCCATCCATGGAAGATGATTGGTGTGGCACTCTGTTTTGCTTTTTCTTTCAGTTCATTCATCATCGGGCCATCACCGCAGATATGCACTTCAAACGGAAAGGCCTCGTCAGCCGCAGCTTCGATCAGATATTGAAATCCTTTACGAGGTAAAAGTCTGCCAGTAGAAAGCACCATGGGTTTCTTTGGTCCCGGCACGTAAAAATCGGTATCGATACCGCTGGGTATCTGAATGACTTTGGCCTGATCAGCAGGCGAGACTTTGATAATCAGTGATCGTAAGTATTGCGATGGTGCGACTACACATAAACTCTCACGGATCACAGACCTGATCAGTGGGGGAGTCAACTTGTGCAATAATTGAAACCGGTCAGGATTGTACCCGGGTACATCACTGCCTTGTGAAGTGATGATATAGGGTATGCGATATTTTCGCTTGACCCATCTCGCGAGGAGGCCTGTAGGTACCAGGAAGTGCGTATGGCAGACATCAAAAGTCTGATGCTTTAGCATTTTTTTTAGATAGACCCTGGCAGCATAGATGTAGGCGAGATGTTCATGGAAATGAGAGATATGCGATTGTGCGCGATAGGAATGTACCCTATGCACGTCTACGCCTTCGACATTTTCAAGTAAGGGAAGCTGGCCGTGAGCCATCGTGATGACGGATACCTCATGGCCAAACAACACATACTGCTTACTGATCTCATGGATCATTGGCGAAGCACCTCCGCCAAGAGGAGGGTATTCGATAGACAGGATCAGGATGCGCATGCCCCGGTTAGCTTAGCCATGACAGTATTTTCTTTTGTGTACCTGACAAAATACGTTGCCATTCTTCATCTTTATGCAGGCCTGAAAACTGATTAGTAAAGGCCTGCCTTGTTTTTGCATTTCCGGAAATGACATGATGATTTCGATTCACGCCATTCGTAATGGGAATATTTAATCCCAGGAAACCAGAAATGCGGTGTGCTTCATCCGGATAGGCATCATAGAACCTGTCATAATCGACCTCCAGATAATCGAGGTTGTTACTTTTTAAAAAATGTTTTGTGATCAGGTTATTGCCAAGTATGGTCAGTAGCGATTTTAAAAAAGGAGAACCTCTTTTGATAAACGAAGCAACATTGGCCTTCGTCTGCCGTCTGAGCCAGAGGATCTTTATGTTTTCCTTTGGAAGCGTTTGGGCCCATGCGTTGAGGAGCCAGACACTTTTGGAGCTATCGACGATATATTGGGCATCGGGGTATAAGCCGATCACTCTTTCACTCACTGAATGGTAAAAAGTGCGGAGGTGGTCTGAAGTGACCTTATCCTGCGTGATTTTCTTTTTAAAAAGGAACTGAATCGGATTGACTGTTCGGATCACTTCCATGGCAGGCTCCTTGAGGGAATTGAAGACTGGAAAATAGTCTCCATAGAAATTACAGGAACTCACCGGTTGTCCGCAGGAGCATGTCCTGACCTTCAGCCAGGTTTTGGATTTTAATTCTCCGAGGTTGATGATGTCAGGATGGAAGGATAGCAGGAAGGACAACAGGGTAGAGCCTGAATGGCTGTTGCCCAGTATATAGATCAGGGGAACCTGATGGTGCACTTCCTTTTCTTGCGGCTGAACGGACGACTGTTTTGACATAAATACGGAACACTCCGGCTCCAAGATACGAAAGCTGAATTTTGTACCTTTCAAATTGAATTTGACGGACTTGTGATTATCCTGAATTGAAGCAAATGAGGAAAAGTGTATTTATAGGCGGAGCATCCCGCAGTGGTACTACGATGCTAGGGGCTATGCTGGGCAGTCATAGTATGATGTTTGCTACGCCGGAGAGCCAGTTTAAGTTTGATATTGCCCCTCTTTTTGATTCACCCATCACGCCCACTGAAATCATCAATTACGTTAAAAATCATCCACGATCCAGGATTTGGAATTTAGGCATTGACGAGCATGCGCTGGATACGTCCGGCCATAGCGCACTCATTCGGTCTGTTGTTGGCCAGTATGCAGGATCGAAAAATAAAAGTGCTGCGGGCTTTTGGATTGATCATACGCCGGTGAATCTCCGGCATAGTGATTTTCTAAACCAACATTATCCTGGTTGCCTTTTCATCCATATCATCCGGGATGGGCGTGCTGTGATGGCATCCCAGTTCAGTCTTGACTGGGGAAGTAATGATCCAATATTTGCAGCGTTGAAATGGATAGAGCCTCTATGTGTCGGCATGGCCTGCGAGACAGCTTTTCCCGATCGTTGTCTTCGGGTGCATTACGAACAACTGGTGCTTCATCCGGAAAAAGAATGTACGCGAATCTGTAAGTTCCTTGGCGTGGAATATGAACCGGATATGATCAGGGGAGAAGGGTTTGATGTGCCTGCGTTTACAAAATCAAATCATCAGCTTGTCGGACAATTGCCATCACCAGAGCGGATTGACCACTGGGAAAAAACGCTTAAGCCCGAAGACATAAAGATTTTTGAAAGTATGACCTTTGATCTTTTGCCTATGCTCGGCTATCAAAAAGTATCACAGGGGTTTCAACCGAAACCTTCTGAGTTCAGGCAAGCCTGGCTTTTGTTTAAAGGCGCAGTTCAATACCTGACGATTGACAGATGGCGGATGAAAAGCAGGCTTTCAAAGAAGAGGTAGGAACAGAATATTTTAATAAAAATCAGGTCTTCCTTTTCTTTTTCTCTGCGGCCGGAAACAAGATATTATTGAGGATAAGCCGGTAACCAGGGCTATTCGGGTGGAGGTTAAGGTCCGTATCAGGATCCGTTACATAATGCCTGTAGTCTTCGGGATCATGGCCTCCGTAAAAGGTCCAAGTGCCAAAGCCAAAGGTGCTGTGGATATAACGCACTTCATTTTCCGGTTTGTTTTCTCCAAGGATCAGGACATCTGATTTGATATAGTTTTTGTCAAATGCAGTGGTCTGTCCCATAAAGCCCTTCACCGTCGTCGTATGGCATTGCGTCAGCATGGTCGGAATCGGATCCCATTTGGCTGAGAAATTAAACAACGTGAAATAATCGCGCTCAGGTATTACATTTCTATCTCTGTGATCAATCGTCGAAAATTCATATTCCATCGGATTGGTCACGAGCTGAAAATCTTTAAAAGCAAAACATTTGCTGAAATCCAGTTTGGATTGGGCTTGAGGGTCCTGTGCATCTCCATCAAATACTTCTGAACAAATATCAACACCTTCAGCGGCCAGCGCAATGTCATATGAATCTGTAGCGCTGCACATGGCAAACATGAAACCACCACCTCCGACATAATCTCTGATCTCTTTCACGACAGCCAGTTTGAGTTGAGAAACTTTAGCAAACCCGAGACTTGTGGCGAGTTCTTCCTGGATACGTTGGTTCTCGCGATACCACGGTTGCATGCTGAATGATTTGTAGAATTTGCCATACTGTCCGGTAAAGTCTTCATGGTGGAGGTGCAACCAGTCATATTCAGCCAGTTTCCCTGAAAGCACTTCACGGTCGTAGATTTTATCATATGGGATTTCGGCATACGTCAACACCAGGGTGACCGCATCATCCCAGGGTTGAATCCTTTCACCTCTCGAATCAAAATCGGGGGTGTAAACTGCGATCTTGGGAGGGGCTTCCAGTTTGATCGTCTCCATGTTCGTTTCCGGGTTGCTGATCTCTGTCCGGATCCGGGCAAATTCGCCATTGGTAATGACCTGATAGGAGACATCCCTGGTTTTGCATTCTTTTTCAAACAGCTCATTGGCCTCAAAAGCAAAGGAACCGCCCCTATAGTTGAGTAGCCAATATGCTTCGACGCCGGCATCAAGCACCCAGTAAGTGATACCATATGCTTTGAGGTGGTTGCGCTGGGATACATCCATCGGAATGAGGATGTATGATGCCCTTACATGGCCTGCCAACAGGAGCATTCCAAGAAGAAAGAAGATAGATCTCACAGAAGGAAATCTGTTCATAAGGCTGAAAATTGGTCAAAACTAGCTGTAAAGATACCCCTTAAACGCCCGAAAGGTTTAAAAATTTGATCCGGAGGCCTACTATTAGCCAGCATCAGGGTTGGATATTTTTTCAATCTTTGTGAACGTTTAGCCATTGTAGTCTAATTCTAATTTAACCTGAAGCGTGCAGAATCTTAACTGGCAATATCCATCCTGGTATCTTTTGTTTTGTGTGTTGGCAGGGGTGGCAGCAGCTGTTTTCCTATATCGCAAGGATGTCATCTTTTCAGATCAGTCCCCGGTGCTCCGATATATCATGGCCTTTCTCAGAGGTATTGTAGTGACCGTATTGAGTTGTCTGCTACTGGCTCCACTGCTCAAATTGCTTCAAAACCGTACTGAACCTCCAATCATCGTCATCGCCCAGGATCAATCTGCCAGTATCCGGTCCGCGCTTTCAAAGGCAGATTCTACCGCCTATATGTCAGCCTTAAATGATCTCAGTGAAAGGCTTGCGGAGAAGTTTGAGGTGCATAAAATAGGTTTCGGGGAAGAGGTGGAGACTGTGGACAATTGGGTGCTTGATGATCAGGCCAGTGATATGGGAGAGTTCATGACGTATCTCGAGGAGCAGTATGCCGGTCAGAATGTTGGAGCAGTAATCGTCGCCACGGATGGGGCTATCAACAGGGGCCGGAATCCCCTCTATCTGACCTCTGGCCAGAAAGCACCATTGTCCGTCATCGCCCTTGGTGACACGATCCGGAAAACAGACCTGCAGGTCAAGGATGTGTTTCACAACAGCATAGCTTATCTCGGCGACAAATTTGCAGTCCAGGTTGATATCGCTGCCATGCGATTGCCAGGTGCTTCTTCAGCCATGGAAGTGAGGCATATCCAGGACAACCAGAATATACTGCTTGAAAGAATACCGATTAATATCACCACAGATTCTTGGTTTGATACCAAAGAAGTAATCATCGAGGCTAAGCAGAGTGGGGTGCAACGATACCGCGTTCAATTGCTGCAGGTCAGGAATGAAGTGACGTATGTAAACAACGTGCGTGATTTTTTTGTGGAGGTGATTGATGGAAGGTTAAAAGTGTTGTTGTTAGCGAACAGTCCTCATCCAGATCTCGCTGTGTGGAGAGCTGCACTTTTAGAGCAGCGAAACTATGAGGTGGATACAAGGATGGCTTCAGATTTTTCAACCAATGATCTCAAGAATTATGATCTGGTGGTCCTTCATCAATTACCATCTTCGAAATATCTGATTCAATCCGTGTTGGATGAAATTAATAAACAGCAGATACCTAAAATTTTCCTGACCGGCTATCAGACCGATCTGTACGCCTTTAACAATGCACAAACCTTATTGAACATTGACTACACCGGAAACCGATCACCTAATGAGGTGACGATGATTTACAATCCAGGGTTTAACAGTTTCAATACGTCAGATGAGTTGAGAAGTAAGCTCAGTACATTCAGTCCGTTGCTCTCTCCGTTTGGAGAGTATGCAGCATCTCCTTCTGCACAGGTACTAGCTTATCAGAAAATCGGTCAGGTGGATACAGCGTTTCCCTTGATCCTGATGGGTGAAGCTAATGACATCCGCACCTGTATTATAGCCGGCGAAGGCATCTGGAAATGGCAGTTGTATGATCAGTTACAAAACGGCTCGAAAGAAATAACGCATGAATTGCTGAGTCAGCTTTGCCAGTATGCCTCCACTAAATCGGATAAGCGGAAATTCAGGGTCAATACACCGAAGAAACTGTTTACGGAGCTTGAAGACATTTCCTTCCAGGCCGAGTTGTTTAATGATAATTACGAACAGATCAACACCCCTGAGGTATTCCTGAAAATCAGGAATCAGGAGCAGCAGGAATTTGACTACACCTTCAACACTTCAGGCCAATCATATACACTTGATATCGGAAGGTTTCCGGAAGGAAGTTATTCCTATACGGGTACCACTGAACTCAACGGAGTACGTCAGACCAGTGATGGTAAGTTTGTCGTACAGCCGGTATTACTGGAAGCGATGTCTTCTACGGCAGATCATGGATTGCTGAGGCAATTAGTTTCACAACAAGGAGGAGAATTCTTGTATCCGGATCAGATAGCGAGGTTGAGAGATCAGATACTAGCAGACGAGACGATAAAGCCTGTACTATATAGCAGCACGCAGACGAGGCCTTTGATCCATCTCAAGTGGCTATGCCTTGTTTTGCTGGCGGCACTCTCTGTGGAGTGGTTTTTGAGAAGATATTATGGCGGGTATTAAAAAGCCCATAAATTAGAGTTCAATGGAAACATCCAACCGAAACCGTATCATCACGCTTGATGAGTTTATCCTTAAACAACAAAAGGAATATACCAGCTCCACCGGAGAGCTCACCAACCTGCTGCGGGACATAGGTGTCGCGGCCAAGATCATCAACCGGGAAGTCAATAAGGCCGGCCTGGTCAATATCCTGGGCGTCGCCGGTGCTGAAAATGAATCTGGAGATACTGTCCAGAAACTGGATATCTATGCGAATGATAAACTCATTGAATGCCTGGGTAACAGCGGTGAGTGTGCCGCTATCGCTTCCGAAGAATTGGAAAACTTTGTTGCCCTACCACCTGTAGCGAAGAAGAAGCCAAAATATGTAGTTGTCTTTGATCCGTTAGACGGGTCAAGCAATATCGATGTCAATGTATCTGTAGGTACCATCTTTAGTATTTATCGACGCATATCTGATCCGGCCGGACCGATAACTATTGATGATTTCCTCCAACCAGGTACTTCATTAGTGGCCGCCGGTTATGTGCTTTATGGCACCTCCACGATCCTGGTATATACAACTGGACATGGAGTCAATGGCTTTACGCTAGATCCGTCTATCGGTGAATTTTGCATTTCACACCGTGATATCAAGATTCCGGAGGATGGTGCATATTATGCTGTCAACCAGGGATACTATCTCAAGTTTGACCTCGAGATGCGCCGGTATATTGACCACTGCTCCGATATGAACTTTGGTCTGCGGTACATCGGTTCGATGGTATCCGATATCCACCGCATCATGATCCAGGGTGGTATCTTCCTCTATCCGCACACACGGAAATATCCCAAAGGAAAGCTCCGTCTCTTGTATGAATGCAATCCAATGGCCATGATTGTTGAGCAAGCCGGAGGTATCGCCATCACCTGTAACCTCGAAAGAATTCTTGACCTGCCAGTCAATGACCTGCATCAACGCGTTACGATATCTATCGGTAGTCCGAAGATGGTGAGTGAGATGAAAGCGTTTGTGGAGAAGTATAGTGCATCGGTCAAGAGTTAATGGAATTCCGGTTTGCCCCTAAATCCCCTAAAGGGGACTTGTATCTTCCTTTAAAGCTTATAGGTTGATGAGTTGATGGGTTTATCTGCTTAGAAGGTTAGGAGTTTAGGAGGTTAGATTACTTCCGTT
>JANNSS010000298.1:0-2366 GCA_031402955.1 Saprospiraceae bacterium | reverse complement strand
TATGCTGAATTATACGCTTATGGGATTGATCGTGGTAGCTGCTGCGTTTGTGGGTTTGAATGCTAAAAATCCGAAACGAGAGCATGCGTTGATCAGTGACCTGTCGCATATCCGAAAAGAGATACCCGAAAGAACTACCATTAGTATTCCAACCGAAATGGATACGCGATGGTCTTTACATGCCTACTTTATGCGATACTGCCATATAAGTCTTGATGATCAGGAGCAACACACATATTTTGTCCGGCTTGCGGAAGACTCATTGCCAATAGATACGTGTTACAAATCAGTCGACCTTCCATTGGAAAAATTTGTGTTGTATAAATGCAAGTGATATTCAGGCTCCGGGCATTTGCTTTTTATCAAAATCCCATTTAATACTTCGCTATCCTGGCTACATACCTGATTTTCCCATTGCTCAAACTTACCATATACACTCCCTGAGGCCATGTACTCGTATCAATTCGTTTTTGATTTCGATCCGATACAGATACAGTGGTCAATTCCTGGCGGATTCCCTGGGAGTTATAAATTTCCAGCGAAGCATCCTTTTCTACTTCAAATGACCATTCCAGTACTACGCTTTCATTGGCAGGAACGGGAAACACCCGCAATTTACTTGCATCTACTCTTGATCCGTTAGCAGATTCTGTAGAAACAGTTTCGCACGTTCCCTGGTCATCAAGTTTGAAGGTGAATTTTTTCACAACCTTATCGGGGGAAACGTTCATATGCCCGATCAAAGTTGCTTGTATATCCACAGGCTCTCCGCTGTAGTTTACTAACGGAGCATTAATTGGAAATCCATTTTCCCCTTTATTCGTCAAGTAGGGGACTGCCCAAAATGGACTGATATTCCACTCCCAATGACTTACCCCTGGTTCATCAATGATATATTGAAGAGTATCTCCATTACATAATGGCGGCAATTGCTCAGTGTCTAGTATACTGACTCTTCCACATTTCGCTTGTAAGCTAATCTTTAATGGTGCATCACCACCACATACTGAACTAGATCCCGTCCATGCACCTGTCTCACCATCTGCAAAAGTGACAAAACCAATACTTAGATCCTTTCTGGTAGTATCTGTCATGCAATCTGGGACATCTCTGGTCGTCAGGTCAAAGCAAAATTTCCACGGGCCCATACCATTACCGCATGTGTTACCATCTCCCCAATCTACACTAACAGGAGGACCTGGTTGTGGACAAGATCCATTGATACCATAGGCAAACCAACCCGGTGGCAAAAGATTTCCAGGGGTCTCCCAACATGGCCCGCAGCAGCCACCGTAGACGCCCCCATCAGGACAACTGCTCTCATAATAAGTATTGCAGATATCAAGTGTTCCATTCCCATCCAAATCAGCTACTGTTACGTGCGGGTGGTCATAATGATAGTTTGCTGTGTTAAACCAATCCCAGGTAGCGGCCCCATAAAGTCCATTGTATAATTCGCCTATCGTATCCGCATTGATGGTCGCATTCATCGGCTGGCCAAGGGCATCAAAAGAGGAGGGATCCCATCCGTTTCCAAAGACAGGAACAATTCCCTGAAACCATTGGCATCCATTGTTAGCTGCCGTATATGAATTAACATTGAAGCAAAAACTAACTTTCTCATTCGGATCAAATGGCCCTTCCAGTGGTCCGCCATTAGATCTGGCTACAATCTCCACATTCCTGTCGGTCACACACGCAAATCCAATCGATTGTGTATTGATGTCCAACCCAAAATTACCTCCTATACTTAAGAGCGAACTGATAGCAATAAAATAATCAGTGCTATTCTCCACTGGCAATCCAACTACTTTCGCCAATCCATCCGTTCCTATGACACAGGTCATATCTCCCGTGAGATATATGGGTTCAAGAGATGAACACCCGCCACTCGATTTAAACAGAGAAATGATAGGTGATTCAAAATCCAAACCATATACTTCGATATTCATCACTACAGCTATCTGGTCAGTAGTCATCCTGTACCACACAGTAGGATAGTCCCCCATTTGACATTCTCCAAAAATGGAATCGGGAGAAGCATACAAATTGCATCCATCAACGGATACAAAACCTGCATCACTATGGACATCCGGAATAAATATTGCATTTATACAATCATCATTGACCGTACACGTATCCGGTCCGACGGTGGTAAACGCAAAAAGAAAGGATGGTAAAAGAAAAAGAGGAGAAAACAAAATGGTTTTTACGTAGGCCTTGTATTTCATACGCTGGAGTATAATTTGGTTCTTAAAGTTCACTAAATATAACTTATTAAATTTAATTCCTCCTTGCATCTCCAGGATGTCAATTCAATTTTTGCAACCCTTACGACACTTCTTCATTGGCTTTAAGGTGGTCCC
>JANNSS010000297.1:0-6190 GCA_031402955.1 Saprospiraceae bacterium | reverse complement strand
AAAATCGAACGGCCATGCAAAGGGTTGATTTGTGGCATTATCGAAAACCCCGCCGGCCCGGTAAGCATTATTTTTGGGTTTAAAGTTTTTGGTTTGTGGGTGACGACACAAAAAACGGCCGGGGGATGGGCGGCAGGGGGCCGGGTGGATCAGGTATCCTTATGAGGAATCTTGGTGACAACAAACAATCGCTGGATACTATACTTACCTCCTCCGTGAGCGGCAATCATAAAGAGGCCACCCGCAATAGCAATATTCTTCATAAACAGAATGGCATGCAAGCGCTGGGTCGTGACAGGATCGTTCCAGAATGAATACACAATAAAGGTGACCGGTATCCAGTAAAGTAATAACAACCATACCCCAAATCTGATCCTATATCCAATGAGCAGCATGATGGCCCCAATCACCAATGCGACTATAGACGAATAGAGAAGAAAGTCAGGCTTCCAGGTTATACCGTATTCGGCCATGGTCATCTTCATCTTGTCGGCAAACAAGATAGAATCAATTGCTTCAAAGAAAAATATCGCACTGATGAGAATCCGACCGATAAGATCAAAGATGTGATACATAAACTAAATGTTGACTTTACTTTGACTGAATATAATTCTTCACTGCTCTGGCTATGTACTGACCATCCATGGCGGCTGAAAGAATGCCTCCTGCATAACCTGCTCCTTCGCCGCATGGGAATAGTCCTTCTATCTCAACATGCATGCCAGTATCCGTCCTGGGCACTCTGACCGGACTTGAGGTCCGGCTCTCTGTCGCCACAACTACAGCCTCTGCATCGACATACCCGTTCATCTTATGATCAAAGCCACGGATACCGTACGCCAGCCTGTCATAGATCCATGAAGGAAGTAATTCATGCAGTGGGGCTGAAAACAATCCGGGGATATAACTACTCTCCGGTACATCCAATGACACTTTCTTATTAATAAAATCGGTTAGCCTTTGTGCTGGAGCGGCTTGTGAGCCATTTCCGACGCTAAACATCTTCTGTTCCACTTCACGTTGCAGTGCCACACCCATAAGAACACCAGCAGCATTATAGGGCTGCATATCTTCCAACTCTACTGCAGTGACAACACCTGAATTAGCATATGGACTATCCCGCCTTGAAAGTGACATGCCATTGATCACGATTTCACCTGGAGACGTAGCGGCTGGTACAATCAAACCTCCTGGGCACATGCAAAAAGAGTAAACACCACGATTGCCGGCCTGTGCATTCAATGCATAACTGGCTGCCGGCAGATGGGGCCCACGTGGAGCAATACCATACTGGTTGAGGTCCACAAAATTTTGGGAATGTTCGATCCGCACCCCTAATGCAAATGGCTTGGGTTCGATCAATATTTTATTTTCCAGCAGCAGATCGAAAATATCACGCGCACTATGTCCTGTAGCGAGGATGACATGATCTGCATTGATACGTTCTTTACCGTTGAGCTCTAGTCCAGTGATTTTTCGTGGCGATGAGCCTTCCAGGATAAATCCTGTGACGAATGAATTGAAAACAACAAGGCCACCGTGCTCTTCAATGGTCTTGCGCATCGTAGCGATGATGCCCGGAAGTTTATTGGATCCGATATGTGGATGTGCATCCACTAATATATCAGGATTGGCACCGCATTCCGCGAGGATCCTCAAGACTTTGTCAATATTTCCACGTTTGCCTGAGCGGGTGTACAGCTTGCCGTCCGAATAAGTACCTGCACCACCTTCTCCAAAGCAATAATTAGAGTGTGGATTGACAATACCATCTTGCTGAATTGCTTTGAGGTCTTTTCTTCTCGCTTGTTCGTCTTTACCTCTGTCAATCACAATAGGGCGCAAGCCTTCCTTGATGCATTCCAGTGCTGCAAAATAACCTGCTGGTCCCGCTCCAATGATATGCACTTCTCTGGCTCCAGAAACATCAGGTATATCAGCAAGTTCTGATGGAATAGCGGGTAATGGATCACCTTCAGTGACCATCGCCCGAACTAGATACACCGGTGGCCTGAACCTGGCATCAAGTGAACGGCGGAGAATTCTATATTCTTTAAGTCTTGGGGGTGCAATCTTTGCAGCCTTCGCCAGGTCACCCGTGAGTAATTTCTGGTCTTCATAATCTTCAGGAGCAATCCTGATTTCGACTTCTTGCATTAGTAGATCCAGGATTCAGGATTGATAGAAGACCTTGCGTCATTGAGTAGCTTTTGCAGAACCTCCTGATCACAGGAAGACCGGATGGCAACTCTTGTCAACGATCCTCCTTTAAGTAGTTCAGATTCGTAACCCAAAGAGGTGAGGCGATCTACCATCCTTGAAATATTTGTAGGGTCTGTAAAGGCACCGACCACAACATAGCAGGGGGATGAAGTAGGTTGCTGAATATTATCAGGTGGAGGAATCTTGTTTGTTGATGTGTCTGAAAGAACAGGTAAATTCTCAAGACCCGTTGTATCCTCCGTGATTAAAGTATCGTCCATCCTGATAGTCGCAGAGCTGTCAGGATAAATCTGCTTAAGTTCGTTAAGTCTATTCCTGTTGCTGATGATGTCCCAGGCCAGATAAGCACATAACACGGCGATGAGGACCAGGGCAGATGTCAGAATAATCCACCATAGTCTGGAGGTTGATTCATCAATGCTTTCCTGGTTTCTGGCTTGTTCACTATCGGTTGTTGAAGGGACTGACTCTTCGATAACTTCAGGTGACAAAACCGGCTCAGCCGGAGAATAGATAGCAGGTTCTATAATTTCAGGAGTGTAATTGTAAGTAACCGGTGGAGGAATAAAAGATGCCACTGGTTTTCTCTCCTCTTCTGTTTTCCTAAGGTCCAGGACTTCGAGGCCACTAAAAGAAAGATTAAATGCATCCCAATCCGGTGTGAAGCGAATATTACCGAGGGATGATCGGGAAAAGGTCCCGAACTTTTCGATCAGATGGGTTTTCCCATCCATTGTGTTTTCATGGACAGCGCTGACAAAGTCGGCAATGGATTTTTCAGGGGATCCGATTTCCGGGCCAGAGACATACCGTATGTATTTGGCGAGTGTTTCGTTGGGTGCTTCCGGATTGTCCGTGAAATCTGGTTCGACATAAGGAGGTTTAATCCTTGAATTCGGGAGATCAATAAATGCCGGATGAAAGATAGCCTCAAAACGCCCTAAACCCGCAACATAGACCGAAGGGGCCTGCTGGAGGAGGTCAAGGATATAATATGGCACCTTATCTGAAAGCATGGCACAATTTAACGAATTCGGAGAGTGTCCGGTTAATGAATTAGAAGTTTGCAGTTAGCAGTTAGCAACTAGCAGTTGGAAGTCTACAGTCGGGAGTCGGCAGTCTAAAGTAGGCAGTCTTCAATCGGCAGTAGGCAGTATTCGGTAATCAGTTATGTGACTCTTTCCAACTGCTTACTGCTTACTTCTAACTGCTAGTTGCTAACTGCTAACTCTACTTTCCAGGCTTGCGCTTGCGACGGGTCTTGAAGAGTTCAGCTACTTCCTTTTCCTTCATAAAGGCCCACTCTGGAAATTTATCCATTACAAAGTGCTTAACATCCTGGTAGTGAGCGCTGCGCTTGTCTGTGAATTTCTTCAGGCATTTATTGACAAAGCCCATGCAAAGATCACGCAGGCGGATATTAAACTCCTGGTTGGCAAAAATATCCATGTAGAGTTTCATAAACCTGGAGATGCTTTCATCCTTGACCGCTTCTTCTTCAGATTTCTTATGTTCAGCTCCGGTGAGGACTTTATAATCTTCTTCAGGCAGATGAGAAATCAATTGCTGGAAATGCCCATAGATGGTATGACGCAGCGATTCATTTATATTGGAAAGTCCGGCGTGGTTTTCATAAAAATTCCTGGTGGCTTCGATTGCATCTTCATGGATATATCCTTTCTGATGAATCACTTCAATGAGCGATGAATATCTCATCAGGTCATCCTGCAAGGTTGTGTCCAGAAGCTTTTGCACATTCAAGTCAGATTCCTTATCCAACTTCAGGCCTTTAGCCTCAATCTCGAGAAGGTATTTAAAATACAGTTCATTGAAATCCGGAATGTTTGTTCTGGCAGAATTCAGTATTCCTTTGATCCATTCTTCATGACCGTCATGTGGAAAATAGCGGCTGAATAGGATCAGCATCTTCAGATATTCCTCTTCCTTCTTAAAGGCTTCGTTGTTCAGAAACTCCTTGAAATTTGGCTGCAGGCTGAGATTGATCTTGTCGTGTTTGATCCTGTACTGGATAAATTTTTCCAGTGATGAAAACAAGGTCTTAAGCTCACCGATAGTATTTGGAAAATCAGCTGAGTGGTAATTGTGATGCGCAAATTGGCGAAAGTAACCGTCATAGGCAGCTTTCCTGGCGGAGAGCATACGGAACTTATCGTTGATCATGGATTCATAAAAGTGTTTCACTTTTTTATTCTCCACCTGGTTGATGAGATTACTCACCCAGATTTCACTGGAGAGTGAAAATCCTATCTGGCAGCTCTGTCCGATCTTATTCTTGATCCATTCGAAATTGGAAGAGTCGGCAAGGGCCAACAATACTTCTTTGAAATGATCCTGCGGGCGCTTGTAATGATACTCGCTGTCGATCTCTCCCCTGAGCACGCTGAAACCTAAAACTTTTGGCAGATACAAGCCTTCAAAATCGGTGTGAAGCAATGCAGATTCCAGGGTTGTTAATTGGAGGGGATGATCCTCAGCAACGCGCTCATAAAGGTTTTCGATTTGTGGTTCGAATGCTTCCCGGATTGCCTGGTAACTGGCCTCCTCCTCATCATCGAGGTAGGTGACGAGTACATCTGAACTTTGAATGACTCCTCTGAGGGAATCCAGTTCGATCTGGTATTTCGGATCCAGTTTTTCCATAGGTAGCTTAATTTAAATACCGTTTAATACATGTACACCTGGTAAGACACAATAGGCCTTACCAGGTGTACTAAAATTCTTTTCCCAAAAACTTATAAACTCAAAAGGCACCACTTTCACAATGCCCTGTATCCTTAACCGGGCTATCAGGCCTCAGGTGTAGTCTCTGTATTTGCTTCTTCAGCAGGTGTTTCTTCAGCTGGAGTTTCAGCGGCTGCTGTTTCTTCAACAGGTGCCTCTTCAACAGGTGCCTCTTCAACTGGTGTTTCAGCTGCTGGTGCCTCTTCAGCCGGAGCTTCTGCGACAACTGTTTCAGGTGCTTCAACAACATCAGCATCTGCTGCGGTTTCTGCTGCAGCCTGTTCAGCCAGGTCAACACTGAGTAATTCGTCTTCCACCGGTGTCTCCACCTTCTTCTTGACCACTTTCTTTACTGAACCTGAAATCTGAGCAGCGCGTTCTTTGCGTTCGTCCGCTGTAGCTTTCACACGCTCCTGGATTCTTACTTCTTTGGCATCAACCCAAGCTCTGAACTTGATTTCTGCATCTTCAGGTGTCATAGCGCCTTTGCTAACCCCACGCTGAAGGTGCTTGTAATAGAGTACACCTTTGAAGCGGAGGATAGCGCGAACGGTCTCAGTCGGCTGAGCACCATTTGTCATCCATTCATAGGCTTTCATACGATCGATATCGATCGTAGCGGGTTTGGTCATCGGGTTATAAACGCCGATGCGCTCAATAAAACTACCATCTCTTGGAGCCCTTGCATCAGCTATAACTATGTGATACAGAGGAGATTGTTTGCGTCCGTGACGCTGAAGTCTGATTCTTACTGACATTTGTTAGAGTTAAAATTTAATGGTTAATATACCTTGCCGGCTGCCTTCACGAGTGAACCACCGGGTTTTAACGGACGGCAAAGATACACGGAAGTTCCTGATATCCAAAAGAATGGAGATATGGCGTTCTTTTTTCCCGGAAAAAAGAACCATAGTTCGACCTTCTTACGCTCAACCCAGTGCTGCAGCTCACCAACCGTGGTTCGACCTGCTTAGCGCATCCTTGGGCTGCACTTCGACTGCCTTTCTCTCATCCATGTCCGCCCGCTCAGTGCGGCGCAGCTCACCAACCAAACCTCGTGTTTTCTTTAGAATTCGAAGCGGAATTTGAGGTTTATCCGGCGGGAGGTGAGGTAATTGGGGATGGCGTATTGTTGGAGGAAGATGGTCTTTACCCAGGTACGGCTGGCTTCATTGCGGACCTGGAGGAGGTTAAAGATTTCGATGCTCATCCAGCTATCGCGGGT
>JANNSS010000296.1:0-44479 GCA_031402955.1 Saprospiraceae bacterium | reverse complement strand
TGTCGGTCATCAGACCATGTGATGTGGATATGATCGCCACACCCAGACCATTGATGATACGCGGTAGTTCTCCATGCGATACGAACATCCGTAACCCGGGCTTACTCATTCGGCCCAGTTCCCTGATCACCGGTAATTTGGTTTCAGCATCGTATTTGATCGCGATGGTGATGACAGCCTCTTTACCTTCTCCCTGGAACGTATACTTAAGAATATACCCTTGCGCATAGAGGATCTCCGTGATCTTCCGTTTCAACTTTGAGTTTGGTATACTCACCACCCTGTGCCTTGCCTGTTGGGCATTCCGGATGCGGGTGAGATAATCTGCTATTGGATCTGTGATTGCCATGACTACTTAAATATAAATATGTTATTCTGTTCTGCTATTTCTGATTACCAACTTGCCTTGGTTACACCAGGCAATTTTCCTTCAAGAGCCATGTCTCTGAACTTGACCCTGCACAATCCAAACCTACGCATGTATCCTTTCGGACGTCCTGTCAGTTTACACCTGTTGTGGAGGCGTTTCTTTGAGGAGTTACGTGGTAATTTATCCAGTTCATCCCATTTGCCTTCTGCCTTCAGTGTCTTGCGAACATCAGCATACTTGGCCACCAGTCTGACTCTTTTGGCCTCTCTTGCTATTAATGACTCTCTTGCCATAGCGGTAATTAAATTTTCTGATTTTTAAAAGGCATTCCCATTTCCTTCAGCAGGGCGAAAGCTTCTGCGTCTGTTTTGGCTGTCGTCACGAAGGTGATATCCATTCCATTGATCTTGGTGATTTTGTCAAGGTCAATTTCAGGAAATATGATTTGCTCAGTAACTCCCATTGAGTAGTTACCTCTGCCGTCAAAACTCTTATCGTTAACCCCCTGAAAGTCACGAACCCGTGGTAAGGTGACTGTGATCAGACGATCCAGGAATTCATACATCCGGTCACGACGAAGCGTGACCCTCACACCGATCGGCATTCCTTCTCTCAGCTTAAAGTTGGAGATGGATGTCTTGGCGATGGTTGAAACTGCTTTCTGGCCGGTGATGGTGGTCAGTTCAGCCTGGTAGACATCTACCAGCTTCTTGTCTTGTGTAGCCTGCCCGATTCCCTGGTTAATGCAGATTTTCAGTAGCCTTGGAATTTGCATCTTTGAGGAGTACCCAAACTGCTCATGGAGTTTAGGGGCCACAACATCATCATAAAATTGCTCGAATCTCGGTGTATAGCTCATCACTTAATGATTTCTCCTGATTTTTTTGAATAGCGAACATGTTTCCCGTCAACCTCTTTGCGGCCGATGCGTGTAGGTTCACCTGATTTAGGATCCACTAACATTACATTGGATACATGGATTGGGGCCGGGATCTCAACAATACCACCTGGCGTATTCTGGGTTGGTTTTCTGTGCTTCTTTACAATATTCACATCTTCCACGATGACGCGCTGTTTGTCGAGGATTACCTCAACCACGTTGCCCTTTTTGCCTTTATCTGATCCTGAAATGACAATCACCTTATCCCCTTTCCGAAGAAAAGGTTTTGGCATTTTTTTGTCACTGGTTGCTTTTTTTGTACTCATTGCTTTAGCTATTGCTATTCTTTGTCAATCAAATTACTTCTGGTGCGAGGGATACGATACGCATATAATCGCGCTCCCTAAGCTCGCGGGCTACAGGGCCGAATATGCGGGTTCCCCTTGGCTCATCTGCCGCATTCAACAATACCACAGCATTGTCATCAAAGCGGATATAAGAACCGTCTTTACGGCGGATTTCCTTTTTGGTCCTAACGACAACAGCTTTGGAAACAAGACCTTTCTTAAGGCCACCCGGTGCTGCGTCTTTTACGGTAACGACAATTTTATCTCCAACTGAAGCATATCTTCTGCCTGAGCCGCCTAATACGCGGATACAAAGCACCTGCTTGGCACCACTGTTATCGGCTACATTGAGTCTTGATTCCTGCTGTATCATGTTTTATCTGTCTCTTTTAGGTACGCCCTTAAATGATTACTTCGCTTTTTCGATTACTTCCTCCAGGCGCCATCTTTTCTGTGCGCTCAGGGGGCGTGATTCAACAATACGGACGAGATCACCTATCCCGCAGGCATTGTTTTCGTCATGCGCTCTGAACTTGGTACTCCGCTTAACGAATTTGCTGTAAATCGGGTGTCTGAGTTTACGCTCGACAACGACTGTTATGGTCTTGTCGTTTTTATTGCTGGTCACAAGACCTACCCTTTGTTTCTTTAATGATGTTTCGTTAGTATTCATGACTTCGTTAAGCATTTTTACGGCGTAATCTGATTTTTGACCTTTTGGCGATTTGAGCTGGAGACAAAGCGGCAACTTCTCTGCGACGGATTTCCGTCTGGAGCCTGGCGATATCTCTTTTGGTATTGCGAAGGGTAAGCGGATTGTCCAATCCCTTGATGGTATGGTCAAACCGTAATTTCTGAAACTGGACATTGATTTGTGTCAATTCAGCTTTCAGGTCAGCATCTGCCATCTCGCCTAATTCGATAAACTTTTTTGTTGCCATTGTTGCTGCTGCTTATGATTCTATAAAATCGTGTCTTACGACCGTAATGGTTTTAACCGGTAATTTCTGCGCTGCCAATGCGAGGGCTTCCCTGGCTACCGCCGGTGATACACCGTCAAGTTCAAACATGATACGACCTGGTTGTACTAAAGCTACCCAATGGTCATGAGCTCCTTTTCCTTTACCCATCCGCACTTCCTGAGGCTTCTTGGTTACTGGTTTGTCCGGGAATATCCGGATCCAGACCACTCCTTCCCTCTTCATGTGTCGTGTCATGGCAATACGGGCAGATTCTATCTGACGGCTGGTAAGCCGTCCAAGGTCAAGGGATTTGAGGCCGTAGCTACCAAAGGAAATTTCACTTCCCTTATAGGCAATGCCCCGGTTCCTACCCTTTTGCTGCTTCCTGTATTTAGTACGTTTTGGCTGTAACATGATACTTAATGATTACCCTGTTTTGGTCACTTTTCAGAAAAGTTGGGCAAAGGTACGCTTTTTACCAACTTTTCTATGTTGTTATTCAATACTATTTCTTCCTTGGTGCGCCTCCACCTGGTCGGCTACCACCACCACCACCCGGGCGATTCGGTCCCCCACCTGGACGGCTACCTGCTGCTCCTCCACGGCCGGCACCACCGCCACCGCGGTTAGCACCTCCGCCTGCACCCCCACCTCTGCCACCTCTTTCCGGACGCTCATTTCTGTCGCGACCTGCTCCTCTCTCTCTGAAATCGGAACCTCCCTGGCGATCAAATCCTCCACGCTCATTTCGTCCTCCACGGGCCTTGGTAGCCTGGTCAGCCCCTGCATTCAGGGTCAGTTCACGCTTACCATAGACTTCACCTTTACAGATCCAGCATTTGATACCGATCTTTCCGAAAACTGTCTGAGCTTCACGTAAAGAGTAATCGATATCCGCACGGAATGTGTGTAGCGGGGTTCTTCCGTCTTTATATTCTTCAGACCTGGCCATTTCCGCTCCATTCAAGCGGCCGCTGATCCTGACTTTAATTCCTTCAGCGCCTGACCTCATCGTAGACTGTATCGCCATCTTGATTGCTCGGCGATAGTTGATCCTCGCTTCAATCTGTTTTGCAATAGATTCAGCTACGATATTGGCATCCAATTCGGGTTTGCGGATCTCCATGATGTTGATCTGCACTTCCATCTTGGTAAGCTTCTTGAGCTCCTCACGGATGCGGTCTACTTCCTGGCCTCCTTTACCGATAATAATACCGGGGCGGGATGTCTGGATAGTCACCGTCACGCGCTTAAGTGTACGCTCGATCACCATATGTGCAATACCGCCTTTTTCAATCCTCGCCTGGAGATAAATCCGGATTTTTTCATCCTGAATTACCTTCTCGGCGTAGTCATGTCCTCCATACCAATTAGACTCCCATCCGCGGATGATTCCCAGTCTATTGCCAATCGGATTTGTTTTTTGACCCATTAGAATCTTAAATTATATTATTCTATTGATGATGCTGTATTCGTCCTTTATTATTCTTCTTCGTCACCGGTGGTGTTCTCACCGTCGAAGGGTATCCTGTTTTCAATGATCACTGTGACGTGATTGCTGTGTTTGCGGATCCGGTGCGCACGACCTTGCGGAGCAGGGCGAATACGCTTAATGTGTCCCGCATCATCCACCATGAGCGTTTTGATAAACAGATCGTGCTGATCTACGTCCTGTGCACCATTGGTTTTATTCTCCCAGTTAGTGACCGCGGACAGCACGAGCTTCTCGAGCCATCCTGCAGCTTCTTTGTTTGTGAACTTCAGGATATTGACTGCATCCTCCACCTTCTTACCCCTCACCAGGTCAGCGACCAGTCTCATCTTCCGGGCAGACAGCGGGCAGTTTCTGAGTTTAGCAACAGCTTCCATGTATGATATCTATTTTAATACGTCTTCGAATGTTATTACTTCCTGTTTCCGGCATGGCCACGGAAGGTCCTCGTCGGGGCAAATTCCCCAAGTTTGTGTCCTACCATGTTTTCCGTTACGAAAACAGGGATAAATGTTTTTCCATTATGTACAGCAATCGTATGACCAACCATGTCAGGGATGATCATGGATGCACGCGACCATGTCTTAATGACAGATTTACGGCTGGCTGAGTTGGCTTTTTCGATTTTGGCCATCAGCTTATTGAATACGTAAGGTCCTTTTTTTATTGATCTTGCCATGATGAGTTAGTACTACTTATGACTTGTTTTTAGATTTCCGACGAGAGATGATCAACTTGGACGAGTTGGCACGCGGGTTACGCGTTTTCTGGCCTTTTGCCATAATACCTGTCCTCGAAGTCGGGTGACCACCTGAAGCTTTACCTTCACCTCCACCCATTGGGTGATCCACTGGGTTCATGGCTACCCCTCTGACTCTAGGTCTGCGGCCTGTCCATCTCTTAGATCCTGCTTTTCCGAACACGGTCAGACCATGATCAGGATTGGAAACAGAACCAATAGTTGCTTTGCAGTTGAGTAACACCCTCCGCACTTCACCGGAAGGCAATTTGATCACTGCGTATCTATCTTCACGGCCCATCATTGTGGCTGATGTGCCTGCACTTCGTACGATTGCACCTCCTTGTCCTGGATAGAGCTCCACATTGTGAATAGAAGAACCCAGGGGTACGTCTTTCAGGAAGAGGGCATGACCGATATCCGGTGTAGCCTGGCTTCCAGCCAATACTTTGGCACCCACTTTGAGGCCTTGTGGTGCGATGATGTATCGTTTCTCGCCATCAGCGTATTCGATCAATGCGATGAAAGCTGTGCGGTTAGGGTCATACTCAATCGATACTACTGTACCGATGACATTCTCCTTATCCCTCTTCCAGTCAATAACGCGATAACGCCTTTTGTGTCCACCACCCATGTGGCGCATGGTCATTTTACCATCGGCATTTCGACCACCGCTTCTCTTGATTGGCTCCAGAAGAGACTTCTCTGGTTTGTTAGTCGTCACCTCCTCATAGCTGTTACCAACTCTGAAGCGTGTTCCTGGACTAATGGGTTTAAATTTTCTTACGGCCATGATGTACCTATTCTATACGTCTGAATAATTAAGGTCTGTTAAATATCTCCGAAAAAGTCAATGGTCTCTCCTGCAGCCAGGGTTACAACCGCTTTCTTGTATGAAGATTTGCGTCCATGAAGTACTCCTTTCTTGGTATTGCGTGATTTACGCTTACCTGGAATGATCATGGTATTTACGGCTTCTACATTGACGGTATAAAGCTTTGCTACTGCTTTACCGATTTCTATTTTGTTTGCACCCTTGTCAACAATAAAACTGTATTGACTTTTTTTCTCGGATAAGGTATCAGCCTTCTCGGTGATTAAGGGTTTAACAAGTATGATTTTATTATTCATTTTTCTACGCTTTAGATTGACAGCGATATTATTACTTCAATGATTTTGTAATCAGGTCTACAGACTGCTCAGACAATACGAGTTTCTGTGAACGCAGGATATCATATGTATTGAGATCCTGTGCCCTTACCAATCTTGTATTCTGCAGGTTTCTTCCCGACAGGTACAGGTTTGTATTTGCTTCGCTGGTGACGAAGAGTGCCTTGTTATTGTCAATCTGCAGGTTCTTCAATACCGCGACAAAATCCTTGGTACGTGGTTGATCCATTTTAATTTCTTCAACAATGATGAGGTTTCCTCCCATTGCTTTTGAAGAAAGTGCGGACCGGCGCGCCAGCAATTTGACTTTCTTGTTGACTTTAAGGTCATAATCGTGCGGTCTTGGACCGAAAGCGCGACCACCACCTTTGAACATCGGGTTCTTCAAAGAACCTGCACGTGCACCACCCGTTCCTTTTTGCTTCTTGAACTTCTTGGTTGTGCGCCATACTTCCCTGCGCTCTTTGGTCTTGTGTGTACCCTGGCGCTGGTTAGCGAGATATGCTTTGACAGCAAGGTATACAACATGGTCATTTGGTTTAATCCCAAATACCTCTTCAGCCAGTTCAATGCTCCGACCTGTCTTTTCGCCTTTTGAATTTAATATATCGAGTTTCATAGGTCCGTTACTTTTCGATGATGATAAATGATCCGTTATGTCCCGGGATATTGCCTTTGATGAGGATCAGATTCTGATCAGGGAGCAATTTGGCAACCTTTAGATTCTTCATTTTCACGCGCTCACCACCCATGCGGCCAGCCATTCTCATCCCTTTAACAACTTTAGATGGATAAGAAGAGGCACCAATTGAACCTGGGGCTCTCATCCGGTTATGCTGACCGTGTGAGGATTGCATAATACCTGCAAAGTGATGCCTTTTGACAACACCCTGGAAACCTTTTCCTTTGCTTGTACCGATTGCAGAAACCTTTTCGCCTTCGACAAAAATCTCGTCGATAGAGACCAGATCACCGAGGTTTTTGCTCAGTTCACAATCTCTGAATTCTACAAGTTTCCTTTTGGGGGCTGTATTGGCTTTTTCAAAGTGACCTTGCATGGACTGCGGCGTATTCTTCACTTTAGCTTCACCGTAAGCGAGCTGAAGTGCTTCATAACCGTCAGAATCCATGGTCTTGACCTGCGTCACCACATTGGGTTGTGCGTGGACTACTGTACATGCAATAGACCGGCCATTCTGGTCAAATATGCTGGTCATGCCGACCTTTTTGCCTATTATTCCTTTCACCGTAAGATGATTTGATTATTTGATAATTATTTTTCTACCCCACCAGTGGCAGGATAAAAACCCATTATTAGTCATTTCGGTTTGCAGTTACTGACTGCAAACAAGTACTATGTAAGCTTGACCTGGATATCTACTCCACTCGGTAATTCGAGTTTTGAGAGGGCGTCTACCGTCTTAGGAGTAGGCGTGTAAATCTCGATCAAACGTTTGTGCGTACGCAACTGGAACTGCTCTCGAGATTTCTTATTTACGTGCGGTGAACGCAAGACGGTAAATATTTCTTTCTCGGTGGGCAGCGGAATCGGACCCGTGACAACGGCTCCACTATTGCGTACAGTTTTTACGATTTTCTCCGTTGACTTATCGACCAGGTTGTGGTCATAAGAGCGAAGTTTAATCCTGATTTTCTGATTCATTTCCGACCAAAAAAATTAATGATATAATTAGTGAACCCTCTTTTGGGCTTTATTCTATTACTTATACTTTCACTGTGCCTTTTGCCTTTTCAATCACATCGTCTGCAATGCCCTTAGGTACTGCTGCATAGTGGCTGAATTCCATCGTTGAGCTGGCGCGACCTGAAGTGATGGTACGTAACTGTGTTACATAACCAAACATTTCTGATAACGGCACTTCCGCAGAAATGGCTATAGCTCCAGGACGGCTATCCTGGCCTTTTGGTAATCCGCGGCGACGGTTAAGGTCACCAATAACCGGACCAACATATTCATCAGGTGTTACCACTTCTAGTTTCATGATAGGCTCCAGCAGGATTGGCTTAGCTTTTTTAGCAGCTTCGCGGAAACCTTCCTTTGCACAAAGTTCAAAGGCGATCGGCTTGGAGTCAACAGCGTGAGTCTGACCATCATAGATCCTGACCTTCATGCTATCGATATTATAACCTGCAAGGATACCATTGTCCATCATAGCTAAAAAGCCCTTGATGATAGATGGGAAAAACTCTTTAGGAACAGATCCCCCAAAGATGCCGTTGACAAACTGCATTTTGGTTTTGCCGTTCTTGAACTCATCGCTCTGAAGGAATTCTTCGTCGGCTGGGCCGAGTTCAAATGACAACTGGGCAAAGAGACCAGAACCACCGGTTTGTTTTTTCAACCTTTCGGTATGATCGACTTTAACCGTAAGTGCTTCTTTATAATTAACCTGAGGTTGACCCTCATTGCATTCTACCTTGAACTCCCTGCGTAAACGGTCGACGATGATTTCAAGGTGAAGCTCACCCATTCCACTGATGATGGTCTGGTTGGTGTCTTCATCATATTTCACGCGGAAGGTTGGATCTTCCTCGGCGAGTTTCGCGAGAGCCATACCCAGTCTATCAAGATCCTTTTGGCTCTTTGGTTCTACCGCGATACCGATTACGGGATCAGGGAAGACCATACTTTCCAGAATGATTGGTCTGTTTTCATCACAAAGGGTATCCCCTGTGCGAATATCTTTAAAGCCAACACCCGCTGCGATATCACCGCACTCCAATCTGTCGATCGGATTTTGTTTGTTGGCATGCATTTTATATAAACGGGAGATACGCTCCTTGTTGCCTGACCTTGTGTTAAGAACATAAGATCCTGCATCGAGTGCACCTGAATATACACGCATGAACGCAAGACGACCAACATAAGGGTCTGTTGCAATCTTGAAGGCAAGTGCAGCAAATGGTTCGGTAACACTTGGCTTACGTAGTTCTTCCAGGTCCGTCTTCGGATTGATTCCTTTGATACCTTCGATATCGACTGGGCTGGGAAGGAAAGCACATACGGCATCCAATACGGCCTGAACACCTTTATTTTTGAAAGCGGATCCGCACATCATCGGTACGAATTTCATATCGCACACAGCCTGGCGGATAGCGATACGCATTTCGTCAGCGGAAATGGATTCAGGATCTTCGAAAAACTTCTCTAAAAGGGTATCATCGTATTCTGCAACAGCCTCGAGTAATTTTCCTCTCCACTCTGCTACGATTTCAACTAAATCTGCTGGCACAGGTATTTCTATAAAAGTCATACCCATATCGTCTTCATTCCATACCATGGCTTTACCCGTGATAAGGTCTACAACGCCTTTAAATCTTTCCTCTTCACCGATTGGAACCTGAAGTGGAATTGCTTTGGAGCCGAGTTTGGTTTCAACATCCTTTACCACCTCAAAGAAATTAGCACCTGACCTGTCCATCTTATTGACGAAACCGATCCGGGGTACCTTATAATTATCTGCTAAGCGCCAGTTTGTTTCTGACTGTGGCTCAACACCTGAAACAGCACAGAAAAGGAATACCAGACCATCGAGTACACGCAGGGAACGGTTTACTTCAACTGTAAAGTCAACGTGTCCTGGTGTGTCAATAATATTCAACTCATAATCCTCATCCTTCCATGACCACTGGGCAGCCGTGGCTGCGCTGGTGATCGTGATACCACGCTCTTGCTCCTGCTCCATCCAGTCCATGGTAGCAGCGCCATCATGTACCTCGCCAATCTTATGGGAAATACCTGTATAATATAATACACGTTCAGTCGTCGTGGTTTTCCCAGCGTCGATGTGAGCGGCGATGCCGATGTTGCGTGTATATCTGAGGTCCTTAGCCATTGTATTATGTAAACAGTTAGGGGGTTGTTATTATTTAAAATGGGCGAAAGCACGGTTGGCTTCAGCCATCTTGTGCGTGTCTTCTTTTCTCTTTACAGCATTACCTTCACCTTTGCTAGCTGCCAGTACTTCGGCAGAAAGCTTTTCAGCCATTCCTTTACCATTGCGTTCGCGGGCGAAGCGGATCAACCACTTCATGCCGATGGCTACTTTGCGTTTAGGATTGATTTCGGTAGGGATCTGGAAAGTAGCACCTCCGATCCTGCGGCTCTTGACCTCAACGGAAGGAGTTGTATTTTCGAGTGCTTTACCGAAAAGTTCGTGCGGGTTGGCACCTGACTTCTCAGAAAGAAGATCCATAGCGTCATAGAATATCTGATACGCTGTGCTCTTTTTACCTTGCCACATCAGATTGTTGACGAAACGGGTTACGACCGGGTCACCATATCTAGGATCGGGTTGGATTACCCTCAGTTTTGGTTTTCTTTTCCTCATGCTGTATGATATCTACTATTTCTTAGGTCTCTTTGTTCCGTACTTAGATCTCGATTTCAGGCGATTATTGACCCCTGCTGTGTCGAGTGCTCCACGTACAATGGTGTAACGAACACCTGGCAGGTCCTTTACCCTACCGCCTCTGAGGAGTACGATGGAGTGTTCCTGAAGGTTGTGGCCCTCACCTGGAATATAGGCAATGACCTCAATGCTATTCGTCAACCTTACCTTCGCTACCTTCCGAAGTGCCGAATTCGGCTTCTTTGGGGTAGTGGTATATACACGGGTGCACACGCCTCTCTTCTGAGGGCAAGCATCCAATGCACGAGTTTTGCTTTTATAAACAACCTGCTCGCGACCTTTCCTAACTAATTGATTTATAGTAGGCATACGTTATTTTTACACATTATTTTAGACGCCTTTTTTGAAAGCGAATGCAAAGATATGACTATTTTCCCGGATACTTGGTATACCCTTCCCATTTTATTCCTGTAAATCTCAATGGGTTAGCAAAACGAGGTACTTCAGGGCTCATTTAACGTAAAAGCCGATAAGGTATTCGGGTGAAATAAGCTTCCGTGTAAACAAGTTTGTGTGCTGGTCAATATCTGAAAAAGTGAACAGATAAAGGGGTTAAGGATGTGTTGGCTGATGAAAATTTGAGTGAATCAGCAGCTATAGAAAATAATATGCATTTAAAATCATCATATATGAAAATAATTATTCGTAAAGCGCAATCGGAGGACATGGAAGCCATCCATTCCCTGGTGCGCGAGCTTGCGGAATATGAACGCGGGTTGGAGAAAGTCTCAACCTCCCCTGAATCTTATAAAGCGGATTTCCAAAAAGGAGCTTTTGATGCTTTTGTAGCAGAAGTGGGGGGTGAGATCATGGGTATGGCCCTGTATTGCGGCATGTTTAGCACGTGGCGGGGCCGGATGCTCTATCTGGAAGATTTTATCGTCCGTGAATCCATGCGCGGTGCAGGGATCGGAAAAATGCTGTTTGAAGCATTTATTGAGGAAGCCAGGCGGCAGGAGGTAGTGCTGGTGAAGTGGCAGGTATTGAACTGGAATGAACCGGGATTGAATTTTTACAGGAAGTATGCTACTGTGTTTGATGAGGAGTGGGTGGATTGCAAGATTTTCTTTTAATTCGATGATTCTGCTCTAGCTTCTGGAGACGCAAAGCATATTGCATTCAAGTCAAGGAGATCATGCCACAGGCTTGATGTTGCATAAGGCGCCACTTAAACGAGCGGAAGTGGCTTGATGGCGCAAGGGGCGCCATTTAAACGAGTGGGAAGAAGTGGCCTTACTGGCTAGCCCGGATATAGCTCCAGCCTTGTTCTTGTTTTATAACGATTTCTAATATTCCGGCTTTGACATAACCGGCTTCAGGGATGACTTCTTCTTTCATGATCTTTTTTTCCTTCATGGTATTTTCACAGGCAATAAAAGCGACTCCTTTTGAATTGAGTTCATTGATTTTGCCCAGGACCTTTGAGTGCTGCGTCATCAACATATTTATGCCTCCAGCGTGGCATACTACTTCAACTTTGCTATTGGGGGCAGCGGCGAGGATATTTCCTATTTGACGCACCAACATTTTATGCACATTGGTATCGGGTGAAGTCAGTTGGATCACAATCTGATGTGGATCCATATCCAGATCTGATGAAGTATCAGTCTGTGCTCCAGCCGAAAGGACTGTGCCTAAAAGGCAGAATAATAAAATGTGTGTTTTCATGGCCATAAAGTTAACGAAATTGATAATCAACACCAGTCACCTGTGTTAGAAGTGACTGTGGTCCATCTAATATTTTTGCTGCGATGGGCGGCGTCGGGGTTACAGGGCTGTTGGCTTTCAAGTAACTTCTCATCACTTCATGCAACGTAAAAGGTGTATTGACCGGATCCTTCACTCCTTTGATCCTGCAAAGCATATCCGCAGGATCACCATCCCGCTCACATGCTGAGATGGTGTATAATCTTTCCGGATCAAGTGGAAGATCGCCGATCATCATACTTTGAACGCGCTTTCCTTTTTCACCAAATGCGTTGAAGGTGATTTCCATTCCCTTAAACTTAACGACCCAGCCCCCAAATCTCTCCGCTGCATTCTTAGCAAAGACGTTGTTAAGTTCCTTTTCCAACCACTCTTTTATCTGACTACCTGTAGCTTTTGCCTTGCGCACAAAACTATCGACTGGGAGCATATCAAATATAAATCCTTCTGTAATAGGAATCTTTCCGGTCTGATCGGGTGTGGATCTGGGGGGACAAAACCTAAAACCATTGGACAACACAACATCCACTTCAGGCACACGCCATGAAAGTGCGTCAAGGATCAGCGTATCAATTGTATTCTCGATCACAAAGTAACGATACAAAGGTATAGTGCTATATCCCACTACCTTGTTTATCTCTTCATCGAATGGATCTTCATTGGATTCGATCAATGATGTCATTTCCTTGTCAGCTTTTAAATCATCTGCGCGAACCTCAACGAGTTCATAAGTATCAGCTGTGATTTTTCCATTCACCACTGTGAGTTTCAGGCTACCGATAAAAGAACCGAAGGCACCTGGCTCGACGACTTTCGCGTATTTACATTGAATTGGTTCTCTGACACGTTCATGTGTATCGCCACCCAGGATATAATCGACACCCTCACATTGCGGGAGATTAGCAAGGTAGATTTGCTGGGACAAGCCCAGGTGGGCAAGGACAATCACGTAATCACAACGTTCATCTTCCCTCAGGACCGAAACATAATGTGCAAGATTTTCCTCGGCGGGAGTATACAGAATACCCTTGCTGTAATTTGGGGATTGCCTTATCGGGACTAACGGATCTGTATAGCCCAGGAATCCGATTTTAACACCCCTGACATTCCATATATAATAAGGCAGAAAAATCAGTTCACCTCTTCTGCCTTCACCCAGATCATGGTACATATTGGCGCACACCTTGGGTGCGTCCAAAGCGCCCAATAAAGTCTGCATGTTTCGCTTACCATAGATAACCTCCCAGTTACCTGGCAGATACAAATCGTATCCCAATTGATTCAATACCGGAACAAAGGCCTTCCCTGTCGTCTTGACAGAAAGTTCACTTCCCTGAAACATGTCACCGGTATCGATGATAAAGGTATCTGGATTTGACTTTCTTGCTTTTTTAAAATAGGTAGCCATCTGGGCATACCCGCCTGTCTTTCGAAAAACAGCTTTGCCATTTTCCCAGAATAATTCATCATGAGGATGAACCTGGCAATGAACATCTGTAGTCTGAAGAATATCGATTGTATACGTTTTATCCTTCTCATAAACAGCTTTACTATGTGTCAAATCGGAAGGTAAGTTGTTTGCCAATAAAGGGCTCAGTGAAGAGACTCCGGCCACTGTACCTGCAGCACCTAATGTTTTAAGAAATGATCTTCTGTTATCTGTCATGTTATTTCTGTGCTGTTGATGGAGAAATTTTCTGCTCTGCAAGGATGGGCTTAAACGGTCCAAACTTGTGTTGCTTTTCTGTAAAAGAATCTGCGTAGGGCCCAAAGGGGTGATCTATAGGTTTCTTTGTGATATCAGGCCAGTCTTTTGGCACATGGATATGGGGTCTGTCTTGCGAATTGACATAGGCTGCCACATCCCAGGATTCTTCATCTGAAAGAAGCGGGTTAGTGTGAGAGACACCCTGCGGCATATTGTATTTGACATATTTTGCAAAATTTGAAATGCGGTACAAGCCGGCTCCATCATTATAACTATGCTTCCCCCACAAAGGAGGATATGTATACTCTGTGCCATCTACTGTCAACTGCCCCTGGCCATTAGCCTGGTGGCAGGATACGCATTTAGCCTGGTACACTATTTTACCTTTTTTGGGGTCAGCTTCGCGATCCAGAGATGGAAGGTCCTTTAGTCCTACCCCATTTGGCTTGTCACCTTTGGTAACATTCGACCCTATGAAGGTGATATATGCTTTGAGTGCCTGCATCTCATTACTCAAGGTGTCCAGCGCCATACCATTCAGGCTTCGTTCGAAACAATCATTGATCCGTTTATGCAAATCCTCTGATGTGCCGCTTCTTGCCCTGAATTTTGGGTATGTCGATGCGACCGCGGAATAATTATTTCCAAATGTTTTCGTACCTGCTTCCAGATGGCAATTCTGACAATTCATTCCATTGCTGATCTGCATGACCATGCCCTCAGGGCCAAGATATTTAGCGGTGTGGGCTACAAGATCTTTACCATAGGCTATCCGGGCCTTCATTCCTATATCCTGGATCTCTGAAGGATCAGGTGCAGACCAAAATACTTCTTTAGGTAAATCTTCCCTGATGATCAGTGGTTGCCGTTTCGTTGCCAACTCCCTTTCTATTGCTCCGGAAATATCCTCTCCATAAAACAAACCCACGGGTGTAAGAATCACAGCCGCAAGTAAAAAAATGAGCAGCGATTTCAATTGGATTATTACCCTTGCAATTCCATCTACCCGTTCCTGTTGCTGATCCATATAGCGTCTCCGGATGATGGTACTAATGAGGTAATTTTTCTCTTATATATCCATACGTCCATGTTCCAGCGATTGCACTCAACAAAATAACCGCAATAACGGTGGCACCTGAACCTACCAGGGCGAATAAAGGGCCTGGGCATGCCCCGGTAATAGCCCAGCCAAAGCCAAACAGTAATCCTCCATAGACCTGTCCTTTATTGAACTGTTTCGGATGAAACTCGATGACTTCACCATAAATCGTCTTGATGTTTAACTTCTTAATCAGTAATACCGAAATCACTCCAACCATCACTGCGCTCCCGATTACTCCAAACATGTGGAATGACTGGAAGCGAAACATTTCCTGTATCCGGAACCAACTAATGATCTCTGCTTTGATAAAGACAATTCCGAACGCAATGCCTACCACTATGTATTTCAGATTATGATACCACTTATGGGTCAGGTGGCTCTCATTGATGCACATGGCATCCAGGGATCTTACTTCAAATTCATCGGAGGTTTCTATCCCGTCATTGATTATGTTCTCTGTTTTAATGTCTTGCATGTTTTGGAGATTTTAAAGGGATAGAATAACAGGAAGAATCCAATTTGCCATGATGATGCCCCCGACCATAAAACAACAGGTGGCTATCAAGGAAGGCCATTGAAGTGTTGAAAGCCCCATAATGGCATGACCGCTGGTACACCCTCCCGCGTATCTGGTGCCAAAACCAATCAGGAACCCACCTACCACCATCATGATAAATCCCTTAAGGGTCAGTAATGCTGACCAATTGAAAACGTCGACAGGGACCATGGATTCAAAATTGGTAATGCCGTAAGTTGATAATTCGGAAGCCAGATCTGGATGAATCTCCATAGGGTTAGGATTAGCCAGCAGGCTCACGGCCAGAAAACCGCCTAAGAGAATACCCCCAACAAAAAACAAGTTCCAGATTTCTTTCTTCCATTCATACTTGAAAAATGGAATATTGGCCGGGATACATGCGGCACATATATGGCGCAAGGAAGATGAAATACCGAACGCTTTATTCCCGATAATCAATAGCACAGGAACAGTGAGTCCGATCAGGGGTCCAGCTATATACCAGGGCCATGGGTTTTTTAAAATATCCAACATAGATGAATCTGTTTTACACTTTACTTTTCGCACAATAATCAGCAAGGTTACCTTACACGTAAAGGCAACCTTGCTGATTTAATATTTAATTATACAAGGAGAATCCTATTTCAACACTTTACTCTGACAGATATAATCTGTCTTTGGCAGGTTTGTTTTTGAAATAGCATTGAATCCACCTTCTACTTCTGTGAAATTCCTGTAGCCTCGGGCCTGAAGTATGCTCGCCGCAATCATACTGCGATATCCTCCGGCACAATGCATAAAGAAATGTTCATTCGGATTGACATCCTTGACCCATTCGTTGATATACGCCAGCGGTTTGCTATAGGCATCTTCAAGATGCTCGGCAGCATATTCACTTTCCTTTCTGACATCCACGACGACATCTTCACCTATCTTCACTTTAGCAGCAAACTCTTCCGCAGAGATTCGTTTGATGGTATCCACTTCGAGCCCAGCCTTTGCCCAACTTTCAAAACCACCTTTGAGATGACCCAGTACATTATCAAATCCAACACGGCTCAATCGGGTTACCGTCTCTGCTTCTTTTCCTTCTTCTGCAATCAATAGAATCGGCTGCTTTACATCCACGATCAGGGCGCCTACCCATGGTGCGAATTCTCCGTTTAGTGCAATATTGATTGACTGAGGAATATATCCTTTGGCCACCTCGGCATTGTTACGTGTATCAAGCAATAATGCACCTGATTCTTCGGCAGCTACTTCAAACTCTTTAGCCGTTAAAGCACGCATACCATTGTTCAGTACGGTGTCAAAACTTTCGTAACCTTGCTTATTTAAGGCTACGTTCATGCCGAAATATGCCGGTGGAGGCAACAGCCCATCTGTCACTTCTTTAACAAACTCTTCTTCTGTCATATTAGCTCTCAACGCATAATTAAACTGCTTTTGATTACCAATAGTGGAAACTGTTTCTTTACTCATATTCTTACCGCAGGCACTTCCGGCACCATGTGCAGGATAAACAATCACATCGTCTGCCAGTGTCATGATTTTATCGCGAAGAGAATGATACAGTGTGCCAGCGAGTTGCTCCATCGTCATACTGGCTGCTTTTTGCGCCAGGTCAGGCCTACCCACATCTCCAATAAACAGTGTATCACCACTAAATATCGAGTAATCTTTTCCTTTTTCATCCTTCAACAAAAAAGTTGCACTCTCCATTGTATGTCCCGGAGTATGCAGCACTTTGATAGTGACGTCCCCTACTTTAAATTCCTGTCCATCTGCCGCCAGTATAAAATCAAATGACGGTTTAGCCGTAGGCCCAAAAACAATCGGAGCTCCGGTCTTTTTGCTCAGATCAAGATGACCGGAAACAAAATCCGCATGGAAATGAGTTTCAAAGATATATTTGAGTTTGACGCCATCCCTTTCCAGGCGCTCCAGGTATGGTTGAACTTCACGAAGCGGATCAACAATTGCGGCTTCCCCATTGGATGTGATATAATAAGCACCCTGTGCCAGGCAACCGGTATAAATTTGCTCTACATTCATTTTTTATGCTTTTTGTTTTTGATACGATACAAAGTTGGTGTCTTTTATTTGCCCCAAGTGTTACTTTGGTTACAAATCTCAGTTGGTGTGCAGAATGGTTTCCCTTATTATGATAAAGATACCCATCACTAAAACAAACCAACCAAAGGCTGGTTTAAGTTTTTCACCATCTATTCGCTTTGACAGGAACATCCCGATAAAAATACCAATAATCGCGAAGATGGAAACCGTAGCCAGGAATGGCCAGTTGATCACTGTTTCGCTGCCTTCGCCCAGAAAACCGATCAGTGATTTGGCGGCGATGATCACCAGGGAGGTTCCTACAGCCTCCTTCATAGGCAATTTACTTAATACAACGAGTGCCGGGATGATGAGAAATCCGCCACCTGCACCAACTAGGCCGGTGATCATTCCTACGACTGCCCCCTCCAACACGATGAGGGGGTAATTAAATTTCTGCGGACCTGTCGGCTCAGGATTCTTTGCTTTTGCTTTCCTGATCATCGAATAAGAAGCCGCGATCATGATCACCGCGAAAACCAGCATCAACATATGGCTTTTTGTTGCAACTATGTTCCCAACCGTAAATAACTCTGAAGGAATAGCCGGAACAATGTATGCCCTGGTCACAAAAACGGCAATAATCGATGGTACACCAAAAATCACCGCAGTCTTGACATTGACCAACCCTTTCCTGAAATAACTGACAGAGCCTACTGCACTGGTCAATCCAACTATAAAGAGGGAATATGCCGTAGCGGCAACAGCATCAACCGCAAAAAGATACACTAATACCGGTACAGTGAGGATACTGCCACCACCGCCTATAAGGCCAAGTGAAACCCCGATGATGATTGAAGAAAGATATCCGGCTATTTCCATAATGCAGATTTGAGGATGCAAAAATGCTCGTGACACGGATGGTTAACGGTTACATTTGTTACAATCCCCGGATTGCGGCAGTTGGCCGCAAGTCAATGCCTGAATTTACCTGACCGGTTTTGTGCTATACAAAAAATAGAAGTTAAGTACCTAAAAAAGAGCTTAATCTATAGACCAGGCTGCTAAAATTCTCACCAGTAGCAATGAAAATAGTTACTTAATAATTGATGAGGATACGCAGAAATTTGAAGCGTACATCCGAATCAGGAAAAAACCTGAAGATAATCAGAAAGCATTTGACATTGTAAAACTGTACCTAAACAGAATTAACTCAAAATAAAAATGGCAGCCCATAATAAGCTGCCATTTTTTATTAAAAGAGGCATTTATCTGTGTTAAATCTGCTTCTATCCCGGACTCACCAAAAGACTTTGTGGCCATCGTTTAACAGAACGGATCATAATCGCTTTGCACTATAACCTGTTTCACCTATCAAGCGAAATCTCATTGAATGTGAATATGCAAGATTCCTACTCGAACCTGATATCATCTATCAGCACCCTTGCTTTTACATATTTTCCGTCAGCATCCTGGGCATTCCACATGGCGAAAGGAATGGTTAAATTGGTAAACGTAAGTCCTGTAAAATCGGATAGGGGAATTGAAAATTCTTCAAACCCTAGTGAGATCGGAGTTCCAGTATAATTTTTTAAAAACAGGACCTTAGCGTTGGACTGGCTTTCAAGTTTTATTTCAGCATTTACCAATGTAGAAGGCTTATGAAGTGCAAATTTAAGCGTTGTATATGTATTCAGGTCTTTAGCAGCAGCCATTTTCAGATATGCACCGCCCCAGTTTCCACCTGGAAAATCAAAAACCAGACTTTGACCGCCGTCAACAGCTGTATCAGAAACTGCTATCATGGGGCTTTTGGGCCCATACGGAGTAACTGAGATACTTCCGAAATCGTTAAATGCGTGTCTGATTCCGTTGTCAGCAATATTAGGTTCAATAACCTGACCCACTGTTTCTTCCTCAATGATTAATTCAGGTTCAGCTGGTGCCGTAAAATCATTCTTTGAATACACCCGAATGTAATCGACATACATTGTTTGAGGGAAAACGGTTGTTTCGTTAGGATCACCGGGCCAATACCCCCCGACCGCTATGTTTAAAATCAAGTATTTACTCCTGAGAAATTCTTTCATATCCTCTTCAATAGTGAATGCCATTAGGTATTGTCCGTCAAGACTGAATATCAGTGAATCAGGAGTCCAGTCGAGCGTGAAAAGGTGGTATGCCGAGTTGAAATCACCGCTTGTTACTTGATACATATTTTGAATTTCCCCGTGCTCATTATCCGCATTGGTGAAATGCAACGTTGAATACAATTTGGAAGGTTCATGCCCTAATACCTCAATGATATCAATCTCACCGCAGCCCGGCCATTGAATTAAATCCCTGTTATCGCCCATCATCCAAAAAGCAGGCCATAATCCTCTTCCTTTGGGGAGCTTTGCCCTGATATCAACACGGCCAAAACGTAGACTGAAAAGATTTTCTGTTGTGAGTTTTGCAGAGGTATAAGCACCTGTGTCCGCTTCCATAGCAGTTATTGCCAGTACAGAAGCGCTTTCATCGGAAAGAATACCTGAATTTTCTCTACTGCTTGTATAAATCTGTTTTTCATTATTCCCCCATCCAGCCGGTAAGCCGTATTCTGTTCCGTCACCAGTTTCGTACTTCCAGTTGGCGGGATTAATTACAGCATCGTTGAATTCATCATTCCAGCTTAAGGTGTAACCCTCATAGGATGTAATATTGTCGTTTTGTAAAGGATCATTTTCTTTATCACAGCCGGCAAGGGTAGCCAGGCAGAAAGACACCATAAAAATGCCTGCAAAATTCATACTTCTTTTCATATTCGGTAAGGATTTATTGCTTTAGAAACCAATATTAAGTTGATCACAAACATATGTAATTAACATCATTTTGCTAGCTTCTATTTTAACTTTTTAAGTAGAAATCAACAGCCAGGCAGGGGACAATGAGCATAAGGCAGTTGGCTCTTGCTGACCAACGCTAAGGACTTCAATGCTCATGAGAAAAGACAAAAGGAATCAAAAATTGTGGGGAGTATATGTCTGCAACTAATTGCATCTAAATACGGAGGAACATCAGCCCCATATAGGGATCAAGCAGTCGAGAGGTATTGATACGCTAGCGATGCACAGGTAAAATAAGTCAGATGCCACTTCAATAATTTCTTGACATGAGACTGATGGCAAGATTTTTCAAGGGCAGGGTTCCTTCCATCTGCAAATCACCCAGATCAGCCAGACCCTTTTCAACATAAGCAGCCTGGACCTTTTCGATATAACTGTCGACATTCAGTTTTATGTATAACTGCAGCACCGGATCGGCATCCTGAGTGCTTGCTGCGTTGATATATGATTGGACAAACGCTTTTTGCTCCTGAGGTGATAAGATATTGCAGGTATGGACATAGATAAAGTTCTTTTTACCCCTGAGGATATCACCCCCTTGCTGCTTTCCAGTAAGATTAGCATCACCGAAAACATCCAGATAATCGTCCTGTACCTGGAAGCCTAAACCGATTTTTTCCCCAAAATCATAGAGCGCCTTTGCATCCTGGTGATCTGCACCTGCGAGGATGGCGCCCATCTGCAAACTTGCGCCAAGCAGGCAGGCTGTCTTCTTTCGAATCATTTCAAGGTATTCACTTTCGGTCGGTGAAGCCAGCGATTCAAAATCCATATCCATCTGTTGACCCTCGCATATTTCAAGTGCTGCCTTACACATCAATGAGCACAAATCAACACCAGCACCTTTTTGCTTTCCTGCTTCCAGTAACAGATCAAAGCAACGAATCAACATCGCATCTCCGCTCAAAATGGCATTGTTTCGTCCAAAATGGGTATGCACTGTCTGCTTACCTCTGCGGGTAGGCGCTTCATCCATGATATCATCATGCATCAGGCTGAAATTGTGAAAATACTCAACTGCAAGAGCGGCAGGTAATGCTGGTGTGATATCTTCGTGCCAAAGGTTGTAAGCCATCAGTAACAGAACAGGCCTGATTCGTTTTCCACCGAGTTCATTGATGTAGCGAATGGGCTCATATAAAGTATCGGGTGATCCGTATGGCTGATGGGAAGAAAGATAGGTTTCAAATTTCCCGGTCAGTGTGGCATAATCGTACTGGCTCATAGTGAATTGGTGTTTATATTTGGCCTTTTGGTGCTATTTCCAATTTTAAACTGACAGCATTCACCTCGGCCGGACCGCTTAAAGTCAAAATATCTACAACGAATTAAAGTAAAGATGCAAAATAACATGACTTTTCTCTTTTACGGTATGCTGTCAGCATTGATGTTTAGCCTTGTATCCTGCAAACACAATGAAAATGTAGATGAAAAGGTTGCGGATCTCATCCTGTATAATGCATATATCTATCCGGTAACAGGAGATCCCATCGCCAATGGGGCCATAGTCATCCACGAAGGCAAAATAGTAACCCTCGGACTATCCTCACAAATCCTTGAAGACTGGAAAGGTCGATCCAGGGAGAACAGGGATTGCTCAGGAGCATTTCTGATGCCCGGCTTTATTGAAGGTCATGGCCATTTCAGCGGATTGGGTAATAACCTGATGCAGCTTGATCTACTTGGAACAAAAAACTGGCAGGAAATTGTCGATAGTGTGGCGGCCAGGGCACAAAAATCAAATCCGGGGGAGTGGATTATCGGTAGAGGATGGCATCAGGAAAAGTGGATGATCCCTGTTGAAAACAATGTGAATGGATATCCTAAACATGACCTGCTTTCCGCGGTTTCTTCGCAGCATCCTGTCATGTTGTTTCATGCAAGTGGTCATGCCTTATTTGCCAATAAAGCAGCCATGGAAGCAGCGGGAATCACCAAGGAAACCCCTGATCCTTCCGGTGGCCGGATATTGCGAGATGGTGCTGGCAATAGTATAGGGGTCTTTGAAGAAAATGCTATGAATCTGATCTGGAAAATGTACCAGGAAATGGATGAAAAACTCCCGGCAGCAGAACGTGTCAAAAGATGGTATCAGGCTATTTCTCTGGCACAATCGCATTGCCTTTCATACGGCATCACCTCATTCCAGGATGCGGGTTCGACTTTTGAAGAAATAGAACGCTATCAAGCCCTCGCTGAAAAGGACAGCCTCCAACTGCGACTTTGGGTTATGCTAAGACAACCTTATGATGAAATCAAAGATCACATGGATGGTTTTCCTATTATCAGGTCTGGAAAGGACATGTTTACTTGTAGGGCTCTCAAGGCTCAGATGGATGGTGCATTGGGCTCTTATGGTGCGTGGCTTATTGAACCTTATACTGACAATCCGGGCTTCCTTGGACAAAACACCACTTCCATAGAAGAAATCGACAATATGGCTCAACTAGCTATGGACAAAGGGATGCAGATGTGCGTTCACGCCATTGGCGACAGGGGTAACCGTGAAGTCATCAATGTTTATGAAAAAGAATTTAAAGCCCATCCGGACAAACAAGATCTTCGATGGCGAATAGAACATGCCCAGCATTTAAATCCTTCGGATATGCCTCGGTTTAAACAACTCAGTATCATCGCCTCAATGCAGGGGATACACTGTACGTCGGATGCTCCTTTTGTCGTCAAGCGGCTGGGTGAGGAAAGATCGAGCCAAGGAGCCTATGCCTGGAGGAGCCTACTTGACATGGGCGTGGTCATTGCGAATGGGACAGATGCACCGGTGGAGCGGGTTGACCCTATCCCAAACTTCTATGCTTCAGTGACGAGAAAGCGATTGGATAATGGACAGGTATTCTATCATGAGCAGGCGATGACCCGTGAAGAAGCAATTTATTCTTATACACTTGGAAATGCTTATGCCGGTTTTGAAGACGATATCAAAGGTAGCCTTGAACCCAGAAAGTGGGCAGACATAGTCTTATTGTCGCAAAACTTATTGACATGCCCTGAAGATAGTATTCCTGTAACAAATGTGTTGCTCACCGTGACAGGAGGCAGTATCAAATATGAAAAACAACCTTAACGAAGGAAATGTCAATCAGCAAAAGCAAAACCAATCCTTCAAAAGACCCAAAAATTGCAGCGGGTAAAGACACAATACAGAATTGGTTTGAAAGCCATTTCCGGGTCTCGGCTATATGCATACTTATCCTGGCAGGTGCCTTAAGATTGAGTTTACTGCTGGAATTACCCCAGATGCCTTTCAACCAACTTTATCAGGCTCCTGACCTGGACATGAACTTCTTTGACCAATGGGGTGATCGAATAGCCCATGGTGATTTTCTTACCGACACCGTTTGGCATCCATATCATTTCTGGCATGCTGAAATCTCAAATACACTAGGGTTACAGACAGAACAAGAAGGGAAGCAAAAGTGGAATACATGGTATGGTGGCAAAACCTACCATCAGGAACCCTTGTACGCACAAGTCATAGGTATTGCAAAAATGGTCGCCAGCTATGGCAGGCTATTAGTGTACGTCCTGCAAATGATACTAACGTTGGTAAGTATCTGGATGATCATGTGGCTTGGCCGACATTACTTCACTGCCCTGGCGGGGATAGCTGGTGGTTTGCTTTTCACTTTCTATGGTCCTGCATTACTTTTTGATGCTACACTTATCCGGACCAGTTTCAGCACCACTTTAGTGTTGAGCTGCATCGTGGTCGGTGAGCAGTTGATAGCTGGTAAGCAAAGGGCATGGCTTTATGGCATCATCGGAGGAGCAGGTTACCTCCTTATGACCACAACCGTATTGCTTTGGATTCCAGTGCTATTGAGATGGATATATGTACGACGTCAGGACATTAAACAACTGTGGAAGGTTGCCATCGCCTTCAGCTTCTTTATTTCATTACTATTGGCACGTAATGTAATCGTGGGAGCCCCAGCGTTTTCCTCTTCCAGTGTTGGACCTATCACTTACGTATTATCCAATTTCCCTGGTTTCAAACCTGAAATGGGTTTTATTTTTTTTGCTCATGCAGGGAGCGTCATGGAGGAATCCAACGGAAAAATGATACCTGCCGCCTTAAATATCATCGGGAAGCATAATTCAATCTGGGGCTGGGTAATTTTACAATTTAAAAAATTAGGCGCCGTATTCCATTGGTTCGAAGTACCCAACAATGTGAATACCTATCTGGCCACAAAATTCAGTCAGACCCTTAAATTTACTTTCATTCCATATTCCTTTATCGCCGCACTTGGTATAGTCGGTATATTCAGTAACTTAAAAAATACAAAAACTATAAATCTCCATATTGGGATATGGAGTCAAATAGTTGTTATGGTTGTATTCTATGTGTTGTGCAGATTCAGGGTACCCATGGTTGCTTTGCTCTGCGTTTTTGCAGGTTACGCGCTGCAACAACTGGTTACAGGAAACAAGAAAAAGACAATTTATCTGACTGCACTCGGGAGTATTTTTATGTGGCTTTTGATCATGCGTCCTTTCCCGGTGATTCCTGCGACTTATACAAGAGGCGATCTCAGTACTAACTTTAATGCTTACTACCGCCCGAAACTAGATGTACTATCCGCAAAAGGAGACCTGGTCGGATGTGCCGACCTGATAGAGGAATTTATACGTGGATTTCCTGCGTACGCGAAAGAAACGAATCCAACGCATACACCCGACAATCCTATTGCACGTGATGTAGTTTATTATTCAGGTTTAGTACACACAGATCTGGGTAGGCTTTACTCAGACATTGGTAATAAGAAAAAGGCAGACGACAACCTTGCAAAAGGAAAATTATTGATGGCTGTGGGAACGTTACAATAAGCCAGTCCTATTGAAGCACTTTTCTATTATAATACATGAAAAATCAGGAAAAAATGCTCTCTGCAGCACCGGAGATTGCATCAATATCATGCTCAAGGATGCACTTAAAGTGACCTTTTGGACATTCGGGAAAACCCAACTTACTGCAAGGCCTGCAGTGTAATCCCTTCTGTTCGATACTGATCCATCGAGTCTTGTCATCACCATAATATGGGTACATGCCGAACTCCGGAATCGTATTTCCCCAAATCACAACCTGGGGTTTATGGAAGGCGGCTGCAATATGCATGAGTCCTGTATCATGCGTAATTACGACTCCTGCTTGCCTGATGATCGATGCGGATTGCAGGATATCAAATCTTCCGGAGGCATCACTTACGATTTGCGAAGTTGAAGCCTTAATAATTGCTTCAGCTTTTATCATTTCCTCCTTCCCTCCCAACAAGATGACAGGCCTTCTTATGCTATTGCATAACCTTGTGATCTGATCCGTGGTCAGGCATTTAGTCAGATGGGCTGCTCCAATGACTATAGCGATATATGCTCCAGGATCAGTTCCAAACTTTGTCCGGATATCTATTTCCTTTTCAGGTGGAATATAAACATCGAGTCCCTTTCCATCTCTCTTGATTCCAAGCGCATCTCCTGCACCCAGGTACCTGTCGACAATATGAGTATCCGGAAGGCGGTTGATTCCAAAGCGAACAAGAAGCCATTTTTGAAAATTAAGCTTCTGAAATGCAGTCGATGGCCTTGCTAAAGCGAGTTTGATTCGCTTCGTCCTGATGTTATGGTGCAGGTCAATAATGTGATCATATTGCTGGCTTCGCAGCGTATCGAACATATCATCAAAATCATCCGCAAGTGTTATGACCCGGGCTACATGTGGATTAGAAAGCAGTATAGGTGCAAAAGCTGACTTCGTCAAGAAGTGAACTTCGGCACCCAACTGCTGATGTAATGTCCTGATGACAGGTGTCGTCAATACGATATCTCCAATCGAACTAAAGCGTATGACGAGAATTTTCTGAGTCAAGCTAATTTATTGCTTTACAAACTTTGTATTGAGGGTTGAGCCGTTTTCGGATTTAAGTTGGAGCAGATAGGTTCCCGACATGAGGTTTCCTGTTGTGATTATTTTATCCTGTGAAAGACTACCATACTTCATACCTCTACCTGTGAGATCAAAAATGGTATACGATAAATTGCCGGTCAGTGATTCGCACGAAACTATAATAGATTCTTCAGCAGGTTGTGGCATGACCCTGAGTAGTCCGACTTTTGCTGAAACATCTTCTGTGGCTGTAAAATCGCGGGTCCCGGTCGTAAACCAAACTCCTTTCTGTGCCTGGTTGATCAGCACCACGTCTGATCCTGGGACAGGAAGCGTTTTATTGCTATTTTCAACATCAATGGTTGCCAATAACAAAGTGCCAACATTGTCGTATGTAAACAGGATTTTATCATCGCGTTTGGAATAATTCGGATAGCCCAATGTTGTATTCTCATAAATTTCATTGATTTCACCAGACTCAATATTGGCTGCCAGGATGGTATAATCAGTCTGCTCCTGTCCAAAATTGTCTGTATAGGTTTCGAGGTAATCAAATACAATAATGTAAGGAGAGTTTTTCGCGAACGAAGCATTTCCAATGCTGATATTTTCAGGTAATGCGGAAAAGAGTTTGCTGATCTGTCCTGTTCCTAATGCTTCATTATCAATATTCCATGCTTCCAGGAATGAAATATCCCAGTATTCAATTCCATTGCCAAAAGAACTTTCAATCCTGCTCAGGGCATCATACATGATAAATTCTCCGGAATAATCCCATTCCATCACATCCGGATACAACACATCGCCTGTGTTTGCACCACCTGAAGCGGTTGTAGGATTAAAAAGAACAAAAACATCATTAGCACCGCTTACAAAATCGAATACAAATATTTCGTTCCGTTGATTGCTGGTGGTGTAGGCAATTTTTGAACCGTCTTTTGACACCACGACATTTCTCCAGATACCTTGCGGATTAGTTTCAATAAAAAAGGCCCCATAACTCAATCCTTGTGACCAATCAAAATTGATCACGATCATATCACCATTCTGATCAACATAGACACATGCAGAACCATCATCTGTAAAACTTGGCCTGCTAAACGGAGCCGGCACATCCATCTTGACAAATTGATTTGGGTTAGTAGGTGGTATCCAATACAGATCGGATTGCTGCTCATCTGTAGCCAATATAAAATCATCACCTCCATTGACTTCAATATCCTCTTCATAATCCTCACCTGCACCAGCACCGATACCAACCCCTGCAAAAGCATTGCGGACTGCAATCACTTCTGTGCTATTGGCGCCATGCAGATCAGTAGCTGCTTTTTCGGCTGCATTTCGCATATCTACAAACTGGGATGATTTGACCAGATAGTCTGTGAGGGCTTTGTAATATATCTGTTCAGCCTTTTCCTTTCCTACAGAGGAAGCCAGATTGAAAAATGCTTTATTGGCGATCCCGCTATTGACATGCACGCCACCATTATCCCCTTCAGGTGTTTCCGGGAGATTCTGAAATTCATTCATATGTTTTGGCTGCCATCCTCTGTCATTCAGACTTGACCCACCGTTATTGGGGTTTGCCATATCGCGCATCGTTCCTGTTGGAAAAACAGCAATGTTTACTACGTCCTCCCCGATTTGCCAGTCATCCCTGTCGATCATCGCTCCGAAAATATCGGCATATGATTCATTCAATGCACCAGATTGTCCGACATACTCAAGATTTGCGGTGTTTTGGATCACCCCATGAGACATTTCATGTCCTGCCACATCGAGACCTTTTGCTAATGGTTGGAAAGCCATGTCGCCATTTCCATAGAAAATAGCTGCGCCGTTCCAGAAGGCATTGTCCATATCATTGTCATTCTCATCTGTCACATTGATGATGGAGATGATGTTACCTCCGCTACCGTTAATTGAGTTCCGACCAAACTTCTGCCTGAAATATTCGTAAGCTTCGCCTCCATTGTAATGAGCTGAAACTTCGAGGTTCTTCCAGTTATTCGTCGTGTTGGTAACATGGACAATTTCAAAATTCGTTTGTTGAGGAGATCCGTTCTGCGCGTCTACTGTCCAGATAACACCTGAGGGTTCGTTTGGCATAACAGATTGATTAGGTAAGTACATACCTGGCCTGCTGGCATCAATCATAAAAAAGTCAGATCCGACCAGATATCCATTGACCGTGCGATTAGTGCCTTTCAGATCCTGGTCAGTGACAACGGTTGCTCCGTCTGCTACGACAGCAGGCATTCCGCCCATTTCAAAACCTTCTGAATGATGTGCTTCTTCCTTACAATCTTTAATTGATGACAAATCGTATAACTGAAGTGGCGCGATAGCGCACAACTCAGAATATGCTTCGATCACTTCAAATGTTGTGGCTTCTACAAATAGGGTCCAATGGTCCATCACATTTGGGTGCATATCAATTTCGTATGTGAGGATCAATTTTCCGTTAGATGGATACCACACTAATTGTGCTTTATCATCGGGATGTTGAATTCCATCTAAAAGGGCTTTGTCCTGGAATTTGACATTCTTTTCCTGAAGATAATTTTTTGCCGCTCCGATGGCATCCATTGCAGGAGCAGGCGCGGGCAATTTAGCCGGCAGTTTTCCGGTCCATGCAAATCCATTCAGGTCTCTTAGACTTCCGTTATCGATGTGTAACACCATATCCTGTCCGTGGATAGGAGCACCCGCAAGTGTTTGCTGGACCCTGATATGCGTGATCCGCTGGGCGTCTGTTTGCTCACTGATTACATTCCAGTCCATGGCACAGGGCTCATTCTGAATTTCGACCGGAAGAATTTTTTCAAGCAGGCTTTTGAGCGTGCTCCGAGATGACCACAGTTCATTCGGGACCAGGTCTATCCAAAAACTTCCTGATGGTTCGATCTTCACAGATCTGACTGCGTCATCCTTTGATTGCACAAAATTTAATGTGCCTGGATGCCATTGACCACCAAGTCGGTTTGAGCCTGAAGTGAATACAGGAGTGTTTTTGATTTGAAGTGGCTTAGGTTCAACAAAGGGTTTGTTTGGAATTTGCTTCATCGGGGTTTGGGCTGCTATACTGGCAACCAATCCGAAGGAGAGCATGATCGTGGCTAAAGTTCTCATGATTTTGATTTTGTTGATTTAAACAGCAAGTTATAATAACGGACGATGATCTCATCAGGTTTGACACCGGGCCTGCCCCAGGCGATCCTGTGCATCGGAGAATCACCTGATTTGTGCTGGATGAAGTAATAAATATCTCCGGGTTCATAAAATTCCATCTTATCCAATTCAAATGACTTATAATTATTGAACATCTGCTTTACGAACTTGTCATCCCAGGTATCCAGTAGGGTGTAGGTGCTATCCTGCATTGCCCTTTGATATAAACGGCCGTCATCCAGCAAAACGAAATAAGTGACGGCTCCCGTAAAGCCCCCTCCTTGCCCAAAATGGAGCTCCTGGCCAGAAAACTTGCCGGGATAATCTTTGGCCGTACTGCAAGAAATAAGAATACCAACAGACAAGATGGCTGGAATAAGTAGGGATTTGCTGAACATTGTCCTCCGAATGGCGTTAAAATACTGTTAAGTTAAACCGAAAGTAGAAAATTTAACCGTTTAGAATACCAAGGAGGCATTATCTTTGGTTTATATTAAAATAAATAACTTAAAAAAACTGTATACAATGAAAAAAGTCCTTTTTTCCTTTTTCCTCTTCTCTGTTATGGCAGTAGGAGTTCAGGCTCAGAAATCAGCCTGCAGCAAATCCTGCACTGCTAAACCAGCAGCTGGCGTATCTTCCTGCGAAGGCAAATCTGCATCTGTTGCTACTGCAGGTGGGTCTGATGCCGCAGCAAAACTTGCTTCTATGGATGCTTCTATCGAAACGAAGAGTTGTCCTGTGACTGGAACTGTATCTTATGTACGGAAAGAAACATGTGGACACAGTGGTACCGTTTCTTATGTAGATGTGAACTATGATGCAACTACCAACACCTTTGTAAACGTGTCTCCGATGAAAATGGAAGGCAATAAGGATTGCGGTTCAAAAGGTACCTCCGCAAATGGTAAGTCCTGCTGCGCTGGTAAATCAGCAGCAACCTCTACAAGCGGTTCTACTGGTCAATCATGCTGCGCAGGCAAAACTTCTGCAGCAACCACTACCAGCGGAAAAGCTGTAAAAACATCATCCTCTTCGAAAGACTAATCGATCCGGGATATACCAGGTTTTAAAAAAGCCGGCCTGAAAGCCGGCTTTTTTTATTTGAACAGCTAGTGATTGGCAAAATATGTGGATTCTTTGCTAAACACTTTTTCTGAGGTTTTACACCCCACTTGTATACCAATGGTGGCTTTACGGCCAGAAAGGCTGCTAATCATTTGAATGTCTTACGATTAAACATGGAACAAACCTTAGATGATATCCATTTAAGGGCTCTCATTTCGTCAACCCAAATGACTTTGTATCTTTGTTGTCCATGACCTGGTGAAGGGTTATGGTCACAGGAAGCGATATTCTCTATGACCCAGGAATCATCACATCTGAAGCCCGAATGGCATGACAACATCATGCAGACTGTAGGAAATACGCCTATGGTTAAACTTCATGGCCTATCAAAACTTGCCGGTTGCCTTGTACTTGCTAAACTCGAATCATTTAATCCGGGGCTGAGTGCAAAAGACCGCATAGGTATGGCTGTCATTGAGTCAGCTGAGGAAAAAGGACTCATCCAACCCGGAGGCACCATCATCGAATCAACTTCAGGTAATACAGGCTTTTCGGTGGCAATGGCATGCATTGTCAAAGGCTATAACTGTATCCTGACAACCACTGATAAAAGTGCGGAAGAAAAAATCGCCCAGTTAAAAGCGCTGGGTGCTGAAGTGTTGGTCTGTCCTAATCACGTCCCCTCGGATGACCCACAATCATACTACAGCCAGGCTGAGCGTCTTGCCAGAGAAATTCCAAACTCCTTTTATGTCAACCAGTATTATAACCATACTAATGTTGAGGCGCATTATCATAGTACCGGACCGGAACTTTGGAAGCAAACCGGAGGATTGATCACGCACTATTTTGCCACTGTAGGTACCGGCGGAACCATTTCGGGAGCAGGCAAGTACCTGAAAGAACAGAATCCAGAAATAAAGGTGATCGGCGTGGATGCGGAAGGATCAGTGCTGACTAAGTTTCATCAGACCGGTATACTGGACAAAAGTGAAATCCACTCCTATCAGCTCGAAGGTGTTGGTAAAAACATCATTCCGTCCAATGTTGAGTTTGACACGATTGACCGGTTTATAAAAGTGGACGACAGAAGCAGTGCTTTCAGGGCCAGGCAATTGACAAAGAGTGAAGCCATATTTGCAGGATATAGCAGCGGGGCGGTGATTGAAGCCCTGATGCGCATGCGGAGGGAATTCAAACCCACGGATGTCGTCGTGTTGTTGTTTGCTGATCATGGAAGCAAATACATGAGCAAGATTTATAATAATGGTTGGATGCAGAAGCAAGGGTTCATCCGGAAGATTGCCGACTATGCCCCAAGCTATCAGATCCAACGTCGATTAGAACGCGTTTTTAATAAATACATCAAAAACTATGGAAATATTTGAGAGAATACGCCATCAGCGCGGACCACTAGGTCAGTACGCCCATTTAGGTGAAGGATATTATATGTTCCCTGAATTGCATGGGGAAATCGGGTCTCGGATGATCTTCAATGGCAAGGAGGTGGTGGTGTGGAGCATCAATAATTATCTCGGTCTGGCTAATCACCCGGAAGTACGTAAGACGGATGCTGAAGCAGCTGCCCGCTGGGGCCTTGCTTATCCTATGGGGGCCAGGTTGATGACAGGAGAAACTTCGCTGCACAAGGAACTGGAGAGAAAACTGGCTGCACATGTATACAAACAGGCTGCGGCTGTGGTCAACTATGGTTATCCGGGTGTTGTATCTGCCATAGATGCACTTTTGAGCCGCAGGGATGCTGTGGTCTACGACGCAGAAAGTCATGGTTGTATTATTGATGGCACGCGTCTCCATATAGGTGAGCGCTTTTCATACAAACACAATGATATCGTAAGCTTCGAGCAGAACCTGGAACGCGCGAAAAAATGGACAGATGAAAAAGGTGGCGGCATATTGGTCGTGACGGAAGGTGTGTTTGGTATGCGTGGTGATCAAGGTATCCTGAAAGAAATTGTCGCCCTAAAGAAGAAATATAATTTCAGATTTTTCGTGGATGATGCCCATGGATATGGGACACTTGGAGAAGGTGGACGTGGAGCCGGTGTCGAGCAAGGTTGCCAGGATGATATTGATGTATACTTTTCAACCTTCGCCAAATCCTTTGCCTGCACAGGTGGATTCCTGGCGGGAGATGCAGACATCATCCAATACCTGCAATATGCGATGAGATCACAAATTCATGCCAAGAGTCTCCCAATGCCTATCGTGGAAGGCAATCTCAAGCGCCTGGAGCTCATGATCAAGCATCCTGAGTACAAAGAACAACTCTGGCATATCGCTACTTCTTTGCAGAAAGGGCTTGTAGAAAGAGGATTTAATATCGGAGACACCAATACAGTTGTAACACCGGTGTACATCAACGGAACGCCTTTTGAAGCGACCCAATTAGTCCATGACATGCGTGAATCATATGGCATATTCACTTCGATGATTGTATATCCGGTCATTCCGAAGGGTATGATCCTTCTACGTATGATTCCTACGGCTTCACATACAGACGCTGATGTTCAGCAGACGCTGGATGCATTTTCTGCGGTTTCTGAAAAACTGAAAGCAGGGGCTTATCAGGATAAAGTGTTGAATCCGGTGTTGTCATAATGTGAGTTGTGAGTTGTGAGTTGTGAGTTGTGAGTTGTGAGTTGTGAGTTGTGAGAAATAAAATAAAAAAAGCTTGTGGTGAAACACAAGCTTTTTTTATTTTATTTATTTTTTCTCACTTTTCACTGCTCACTTTTCACTGCTCACTGCTCACTTAATAAACCCGTCTTCGACCAGGGCTTCCTTGAGTCCGGAATCGAGATTGTATTTGGGTTTGAAATTGAGTTCACGAACCATTTTAGAGTTGTCTACGCGCCAGTTCTTGGCGGTGATCTCCTTGATCTTGAAGGGGCTTACATGGAGTGGTTTGCGGGTGATTCGGGCCAGTAAAAGTCTTACATGGGCGATACCAAGCAACATATTTCTTGACAGTTTGACTTTTCTGATTTTAATACCCAGATGATTGGCTATAAATTCATTGACCACAGAAGGATCATAATCATTTCCATCAGACACCACATAGACTTCATGATGCACATCTTTATCAACAGCATCCCATAGTGCCCTGGCTACATCTTTGACATATACAAAACTGACTAGCTGGCCTTTCGGGCCTACACGTACCGCAAAACCTTTTTTGATAATCTTCAGAATCTCGTGGACAAACTTAGTATCCCTCGGTCCATAAACGGAAGTAGGCCGGAATATAATCCAATCAAGCCCTGGTATGGCTTTAATTCGTTTCTCCGCTTCAAACTTGCTGATCCCGTATGGCGTAAACGGCTTAGGGGTCGTCTCCTCTGTAATAGGTTCCATTGTCAATGGATCGCCGGGGCCCATCGCCTGCAGGCTGCTGATGAAAACAAACTTCTTAAAAGCTGGCTGTGTCCGGAGAAGCTCATGGATAAAGAAATCGGTAAATTCAACATTGCCCTCATAGAATTCTTCAATACGTTCAGGCCTTGTAATACCGGCGCAATGTATAACGTATTCAAAACCACCCGTTTCGCTCGCAAAATCGATAAGTCGTTGGCTTAATGTCTCCCTTTCTGAGAATTCCAGAAAGAAACTCTTGGTTTTACCTTCGAGGAGAGCCTTTTCTGCATCATTCCGATAGCTTCCCCACACATCATATCCGCGAAGCTGGCCTTCTACCTGTAAGAACCGTCCGATGAAACCGGCGGCACCAGTCACTAAAACCCGTTTGTTTTCCATAAGGTGGCAAATATAAGTGAAGAGTGAAGAGTGTAATACGAAAAGGGAAAAATGAAAAGGCGAAGGCTGAGGCGGAGGCGGAGCATGGTGGTTCGACTCACCAACCAGAATTGTTAAGGGAGGATTGGGCAATAAAGGTTTGAAAGTAAGTATATTTGGAGGGTACCGTTGTAAATCGTTGGCATTCAAAACTCTGTATCCAGGACAAGATGAGCTAAATGGACACTCCACCATGGTCCAGTCCGAAATGAAAATGACAAATGATAAGTCAGGAATTTATGAAAATTAACTTTTACATCTTTCTATTTGCCAGCTTAACACAAAGTATATCAGGTCAGGTAGGTGTAGGTACCTCCGATCCAAATCCATCCGCGCTCCTAGACTTAACTTCATCCGACAAAGGATTGTTAATTCCACGCATAAGCCTGACGCAAACAACGGAAGCTCAACCCTTGCAAGCGCATGTTCCCGGCATGTTAATTTATAATCTGGCTGATACGCTTGATGTCCGACCCGGATACTATATCAATGATGGTATAAAATGGATCAGTATCTCCGAGGCTATTATGACCGTCGATGAACAGGAAGCAATAATCAATAATCTGAAAAACCAGATACCGGTTAAACGGGCGGTGTTTATTGCCGGGCAGAGCAATACCACCTGGGGTGGAGGAAGTGCTATCATCCCTGATTTTTCAGGCAAAAGTCTTTCACAATTGGGGAGGTCTGATGCTAACTTGCAAGTTGTACCCTTAACCTTCTATGGTACCTATCAGCACACACGTAATTTGTCCGGTGGTAGTTTCGGATCCGTATTTTTATACCATTACTACAATCAACTCGTGCTGGATTACCCAGGCCGGGAAATTCAATTACTCTTAATTCCATGTGGTGCCGGTGCTTCCGGATGGGCAGCCTCTCAATATCCTGGTAATTCATGGAGAACGGATGCCGCCTATTATGCTGATATCACTGCAAGAATAAAATGGGCTAAAAGTAATGGGTATCAAATTGATGCTATCCTTTGGCACCAGGGAGAAACCGATGCAGTGGCTCAGACCATTAATTATAAAGACATCCTCAAAAATTTTATTCAGAGCCTCCGGGATTATGCGGGCAACCAACAACTACCCTTTATTCTGGGAGAAATGGTACAAAGCTGGGTTGCCGCGGACATCAACAGAATACCTTACCAGAACATCATTAATGCCATTCCTGAAGAAGTACCTTTCACTGCAACCTCGAGTGCTACAGGGCTGACCCTGGCTGATGACATACATTTTGATGCTGCTGCTCATGTGGTGATGGGGCAGCGATATTTTAACCAATTTCTTTCTGCACAAGACAATACTTCACCCCAGAATTACACAGCTCCAATGCCTGGTGAATATATTATTTACAATTTCATCAGCAGCGGTGGACAAGTATTCCCTGATATTTTTTCGGCGTTGCGATTTGGGCAGCTACAAACAGACTCATTGTATTCTGCACTTGGCGACATCTGGAAGTATAAGAATGATGATGGCTATTATCATTTCAAACTTGAAGTGGTATCAGGCGTTGGTATAGATGGTGGTATATTTGAATGGAAACAACGGATCAATCCATTTGGCTTAAGCGAAACCCATTTCGAGGACAAATCGGGTTTTACAATACTGGCCAATACGATCGGCCTTAATACTTCTTCTGGCCAGGGATTCACATCTCTGGTGTATGACACACCAGTCAATTCCAGTTCGTTTACAACCTTGTTTCACGCCGATACCAGAACCGCTGCAAATCTTTGGTGGTTCAGCGTCGGGCAAACACAACATTTTGGTAATGTGATTCCTATTGTTGAAACAAACAATACAGTGCGGCACGTGCGACTGTCTTGTATAAAAGAATAGGATATACGGCAAGGTCAATACCAACTCTCAGCAGAGCATAGTTGCATCAGTCTTTTCATGGATTATTGTCGTTATCGCTCTTCAGAAATTGATTCCATATAATGGAGATTCCATTTTCCAAACACAAAGCGTTCATACCCTCTAAAGTGATCATCATTATCAGAAAATATGATACAGATCATTTGAAGTTTCAGTAATCTTTGTGACTTTGGGCATTCGATACTTAACCTGATGGAAATCATTAAATAGAATGGGATGGCACTGATAGGTCAATTTGCATTGAGGAATCATCTCCATCATTTTTCAAAAACTTTCATGGTTTTGCATCGAACCTTACCTTTATCCCTATGAATGAAGACCTAACGTCCTTCCAGAAAGCCATTAAAACCGGTTTGCCTTCAATTTTGCCTGAATATTATGGTCGCGATACGCATATGCAGCATGCACCTGTGCGCAGCATCAGCAGCCTGAGTATTGAGGAGCGAAGACTTGCCCTGGCCAATGCGCTGAGGTATTTTCCGGATGCACTACATGCGACACTGGCACCTGAATTTGCTGAGGAGCTGATCCAGTATGGCCGTATCTATATGTATCGGTACAGGCCCTCCTACCCTATGCATTCCAGGCCAATCGACCATTACCCCGCTCAATGCAGGCAAGCAGCAGCCATCATGCTGATGATCCAGAATAATCTTGACCCACTGGTGGCTAAATATCCACACGAACTGATTACCTATGGAGGTAATGGTGCTGTGTTTCAAAACTGGGCGCAGTACCTCCTGGTGATGAAATATCTGAGTGAGATGACAGAAGAACAAACACTGGTCTTGTATTCGGGCCATCCGCTTGGCTTATTTCCATCCAGTCCAAAGGCCCCAAGAGTTGTCGTGACCAATGGTATGATGGTCCCCAACTATAGTTCAAAAGAGGACTGGAATAAATTTAATGCCATGGGAGTCACGCAATACGGTCAGATGACTGCAGGTTCCTTCATGTATATCGGCCCACAGGGCATCGTGCATGGCACAACGATCACGCTGCTCAACGCAGGAAGATTAAAAGGTCTGGGCACCACAAACCTGAAAGGAAAAGCCTTTGTGACTTCCGGACTTGGTGGCATGTCAGGAGCGCAGGCCAAGGCACTCATCGTCACCGGGGCTACCGGTATCATCGCAGAAGTTGACCATGACGCGATCCGTCAACGCATTGCGGATCACTATATCCGGGAAGAGGATGTATTTACCGACCTGGATTCCATGCTGACGCAATTTGTAAAATCCAAAAACGCTGAGGAAGCAAGGTGTTTTGTATATCAAGGAAACATCGTGGAAGTATGGGAAAAACTTGTCTTCAAGCATATCCACATTGAGCTCGGGTCTGACCAGACTTCGTGCCACAATATTGATCATCTCGGCTATTGTCCGGTAGAATGTACGTTTGAAGAAGCGAAAGAATTAATGGATGACGACAAAGAAGGGTTTGACCAGGCTATCAAACGGTCATTGCGACGTCATGTAGACGCGATCAACGTGATGTGCAGCAGAGGTATGTATTTCTGGGATTACGGAAATGCATTCCTGTTTGAAGCAGCAAGAGCCGGAGCTGATATCATGGATCCGCACAAACCATCCGGATTTAAATATCCTTCCTATGTAGAGGACATCATGGGACCGATGTGCTTTGATTATGGATTCGGACCGTTTCGGTGGGTGTGTACTTCAGGGGATACCGCAGACCTGATGACCGCTGACAACCTGGCGGCCGCACAGATCCGTGAAATGCTGACCACCTGTTCTGATGAAATCAAAAGCCAGTGGGCAGACAATCTTCAGTGGATTGAGAATGCAGGTGAAAACATACCTGCTGTGGGGAGTAAATCAAGGATCCTGTATGCTGATGCCGACGGTCGGATAGCGATCGCACGGAAGTTCAACCAGGCGATCAGGGAAGGGATCCTAAAAGCGCCTGTTGTACTGGGCAGAGATCATCATGATGTCAGTGGCACAGATAGTCCCTGGCGGGAGACAGCCAATATCTATGACGGCTCAAAATTTACCGCTGACATGGCGATCCACAATGTGATCGGAGATGCGATGCGTGGTGCCACCTGGGTAAGCATCCACAATGGAGGAGGAACCGGATGGGGTGAGGCTATCAATGGTGGGTTCGGACTGGTTCTTGACGGCAGTGACGATAGCGAGGAAGCCTTACAATCAATGTTACACTGGGATGTCAACAATGGGATTGCTCGCCGCGCATGGGCGAGGAATCCACATGCGATGTCAACAGCGATGGAAGCTATGAAAAAAGAAAAGCGACTGGAGATTACGATGCCCAATCTGGTGGATGAGCATATCATCAAAAGGTATTTTGAAGTGTAAGACGTGTAAGAGCGTGAGAACGTGAGAGTGTGAGAGTGTGAGAGTGTGAAAATTGTTTAAATTGGAATCCTTAATTATTAGATTTAACTTGTCGGAATGAAGAATATAAGGGCTCTACTCATCGTAGTTTCTGCTGTACTGATCAGCACCTTTTTGCACCTTCATGTTTTCACACTTCCGATCCAGGGAAAGGATACATGGCGCCAGAGTAAGACTGCATGGAATATCAGGTACTTTGTCAGGCACGATGCAAATATTTTAAATCCAAGGCAGCCTTATCTGAACGGTGAGGACAATATCGTCCGTTATGAATTTCCGCTCATGCAATGGTCGATTGCTATGGTGGAAAAAGTGACCGGAGAGCACGTGATCGTCATGCGACTCATGGTCTATCTGATCAGTCTTCTTACACTTTTTGCGGTATTCAAACTCGCTCTTACCCTGACAGATAATAAGGACATAGCGGCCATCGCTGTATGGATCTTTGCATTTATGCCGACCTTTTTCTATAACAGTACCAGTATCATGCCTGATGTCCTTGCACTTTGTTTTGGTATGTACTATGTGCTCTTCTTTTTCCGGCACCTTAAATCTGAGAAACGTGCAGATCTGTTATACGCTGCATTATTTATTTCGCTGGCAGGATTAGCTAAGCTGCCATTCATCCTGTTGGGAATATTATCCCTGATCAAGGCTTTTCAAATCATGTTTTCCCGGAAGCCATCGAGATGGAAGGAATTACTCAGCTATGTTTCTGTCAAGGCCATTGCCTTACTCCCTGTCATGGCCTGGTATGGCATGGTGATCCCGGAATGGAAAGACAACAATATCACCGAAGGATTTATTACAAATTTTGTGGGCTGGCCATTGTTCAAAGAGTTTCTGAAAAATCAGATCTATGTCAATTTCCCAACGGAAATTCTCAATATACCGGCATTGCTTCTCTTCTTTGCCGGTGTTTTTTTTATGATTAAAAAAAGAAAGTTGATTTCAGTTCGACCCGTGTATTTCTTCATTCCCCTTTTAGTGTTGTTCATGTATTTCTTTTATGTACTGAACGTCATTCGGGAAGGACACGAATATTATCTGATGCCCTTCTATCCGATATTGATGCTTCCCATCATATTCACTGTCTACCAGGCATGGCATGGAAAGTTGATTGGTAAATTAGTAGTTGGGATACTCCTATTGGCCATGCCATTTGTATGCTGGTATCAGGAAAAAGACTATTGGGATGTGAAGTACGCCTATTTCAACCAGGACTTTTTTAATTGCCGTGAAGAGCTTGAAAAAATCGGTACACGGGATGACAAGGCTGTCTTTATCAATGATGAGTCTCTGGCGATACTACCCTATATCGCAGATAAAAGCGGTTACATTTTCTGGAACAATCATCTGCCGGTGCTATGGCTCAAAGATATACACAACAGCCTCGGAGCACGTTACCTCTATTCCGACTCAAGGATCATCGAAGAACAGGAAGGCTTTAGTGAGTGTGTATCAGAAATCGTATTTGAATGTGGCACCCTCAGGGTCTTCAAGTTAAAAGGAAGCGAAGAGACGAAATAAACCTGGACTTAATAAAAACCTGGACCCTTAGCGGAGCAGGGTTATATCCCCGTGCGCTGATCGGATACTGCCATCTGCCATCGTGAAGGTAATGAGGTACACATAGGTGCCTGTAAGCGCAGGCCCATGAGGTGTATTTCCATCCCATAAAACAACAGTCTCTTCAGTCATCAATGATGATGTGCGCGCAATAATACCACCCCATCTGTCAAAAATCAACACTTCATCGATAGATGAAATATTCAATGGATCAGTAGTCACGGAAAAGTAATCATTGATATCATCTCCATTAGGCGAAAAAACATTAGGTACATAGATGACAGGGGTACGGTCAACGCGGATCGTAACCGAATCTATATCTGTACATCCCTGCTCAGTCATAGCTTCGATCACATAGGTTTCATCGTTTAGTGGAGTAACCGTGGTTGAAAGACATGCGGAACAATCCATATTTTCGGCGGGTGTCCAGGAGGCCCCTGAAGCCGGCAGATTACTCTGAGTCGTCAACAACACTGAATGACCCAGGATGATCATGGTATCCTCAATGGTGGCTATGTCAAACTTTGGACCATCCTCAACAATAACAGTCCCTTCATCAAAACAACCATATTCATTTTCAATTCGTGCCGTAAAGGTTCCTGCAGGTGCATTAATCAGTGTATTGGGCGGGGGTATGATACTGTCATTAATGATAAAAATAAACGGTGGTCTTGTACCTGAAACAGCTGCCAAAAATATGGTACCGTCATCAGCGCCTTCACATGATGCCGGGCTTGAACCAAAATCAGCGATGATCGGTGGATCGGGAAAGACCACAAGATCCAATGTAACCAATGAATCACATCCATTAGATGCGGTCAGTAATGCCTGATAGATGCCCGTCTCTCCGTATTCCATTCCTCCCAGTTCAACTGTCACACCTTCACATACTGTATCCCTGATTAAGAATTCGACGGGCACGACCTCAACCAGAATTTCGTCTGATACAATCCTGCATTTTGGATTATTGATACTTGAAATTGTATTGCTATAGAGGTATCTGAAAAAATAACTTCCGGCGGCTACTTGTCCCACCTGATACGTTCTGTCTGTCGCACCTGGTATGTCGTTCCAGTTAATGCCATTGTTGATACTCAACTGCCACTGCAGCGCTCCGGTGTCGGCGTCTATAACTGCGTTGAGGATAGGGAAAAGAGAATTTTCACAGATTTTCCCAACGGGATCGATCGTGATGGATGAAGATGGGCCGCAAGCTTTAAAGCTGATATTATCCAGGGCCAGATCATTGCCAGTGCCACCTGGTGCATTATTTCTCAGCGTCAATTTGACGGCAAACTGTCCCGGACCAGTTGTAAACGTAAATCCATACGTATGCCAATCCTCATCCTGTGGAATCTGGCCTGAGGAATAGGATAAGACATCATCAAGCAGGAAACTCACATTCGGCAATATATGTCCGTTAGTTCCTGTCCTGATCAGGTTGGCAACATCCGCTGTGAACTCATATAAAGTATTTTCACAAAGATTGTCGATGACCTGCTCATAGAAGATACCTGGAGCAAAAGAGGCATTGACCACCATCATGTAGCCATTGGGATTGACATCATTGTCACCGATACGAAGCCAGGTGGGATAGACAAAAGACCAGGCATTGATATTATTAGTCAGCGTGTATTCGCCATCGTCTGGTGGCACCTGGGTTGTGTACTGGAAGCCGGGAGCCAGGCCAGGATTGGCCTGCACCACATTCGGTGTACCTGATCCAAAATCGCCAGCTGTAAAATTATTATCCCCAAGATTACCACTACAAAGCGCAGTCTGAGCGGCCAGGAATGAGAATTGACCGGCAAATAAAATAAATACGAACAGGCTGATAAGTGCCCTAATACCTTGCCTCTTTAAGCTCATTGCCCCGCAAATTACTAAAGGGAACGCCGATCTGGGTAGAAATTCATGTTTATCGGTTTACTTTGCTTTCATAAACAGCGCTGATATGATCAGGTTTCATTTAGAAACAGAAATCAATAAACCACTTGAACAGGTCACCAGCTTGTTCAGCAACCGTGAGTTGCTACCAAAATGGCAGCCCGGTCTCCTGAGCAGTGAACAAGTAGAAAGCTATCCTTTTTCAAAATATAAACTGTTACTTTCCTTTGGCCGCAGGAAGGTGGTGATGATGGAAACGATTACGCGCAATGAATTGCCAATTCATTTTGAGGGTACGTATGAAATGAAAGGAGTTTTCAATCGAAACATCAACAAATTTGAATCTTCAGGTCCCCATAAGACACGCTGGACGTGTGAATCAGAATTCAGGTTTACAGGATTGATGAAGCTCATCGCTTTCTTTATGCGGGATGGATTCAGGGAGCAATCGAGGGTGATCATGGCGAATTTTAAAAGTTTTGCTGAAAAAAATGAAAGTTAGCAGTGAGAAGTTAGCAGTGAGAAGTTAGCAATTGGCAATTGGGACGCGGTTGACAAGGATCACTGGGAGCAAAGGATCAAGGGAGCAAGGGAAAATCTTTAACCCATCCAAAACTGCTCACTGCTCACTGCTAACTGCTAACTTTTCCTTGCCTCCTTTTTTCCTTAAATTTCGATTAACTAATGGTTAACAGCCAATTATGGGGGTATTCTTTCGCCGAATAGAGAATGTCCCTACTTTTGATATCGATAATCTGATCAAATCACATTTCAATTATTGTCCTGATATGAAACATTTACTTGGTATTTGTGCCATTTTTTTGATGGCTTCTTTTCAACTGGTAGCACAAGATGCTGTTGAGCCAGTTGGCAATCCTGCTTCAAAAGCAGTTCTTACCCTTGAGTCTGACGTAGTCGATTACGGCACTATTGATCAGGGAGGTGAGCCGCTTCGCGTGGCTAAATTTAAAAACACTGGTACTGAGCCACTGATCATATCAGGCGCAAAAGGTAGCTGTGGATGTACAGTGCCTAACTGGCCTAAAGAGCCTATCATGCCGGGCGAATCTTCTGTTATCGAGATCCGCTATGATACAAAGCGTGTAGGTGCTATCAACAAGACCGTTACGGTTACTTCTAATGATGCTGCCGGCAAACACGTGATCCGTGTTATCGGTTCGATCAATGCAGTAGCGCAGGAAGAAGGTGTTCCTGAAAAAGAAACCATCTTCAAAAAACCTAACTAATCAACAGTTAGTTTAAACTTTATACAACCCGGGTAGTTTTCTATCCGGGTTTTTTATTTTTAGCCCCTGTCAAGCGCACACAAAACGACGAAGATGATTGTACTCCTCTCCCCTTCCAAGAATCTGCACAACATTCCGCAGCCAGCTCACCGGCACTCGCTGGTCAGAATGCCGGAAGAATCAGCCTTGCTCATTGAATCCCTGAAAAAATTGAAGCCAGCCCAGATCCAGGATCTCATGGACATAAATGCTCAGCTGGCAAACTTAAACTACAATCGTTACCATACATACTCCTGGCCGCATACGCCTGAGAATGGAACTGCAGCAATCTATACCTTCAGAGGCGAGGTCTATCAGGGGTTTGATGGTAATACGATGACCAAGGCTCAGGCAGAACAAGCTGATAAATATGTGCGAATCCTTTCCGGATTGTATGGGGTGCTCAGGCCGCTTGATCTTATCCAACCTTACCGACTGGAGATGAGCACTGAATTGAAAACTGTTAAGGCAAAAAATCTGTACCAGTTCTGGGGCAAGAAAATCACCGATCTGCTCATTCAGGATATTGAGGCCACCAAATCAAAAGAAGTTATCAACGTGGCTTCCCAGGAATATATGGGCGCAGTTGATATCGCTGCCTTGAAGGTGCCTGTCATTGACATACAGTTTCTCGAAGACAGGAATGGCAAGCTGCAATTCCTTTCCTACAATGCTAAGCGATCAAGAGGATGGATGGCGAGGTATATCATAGATCATAAAATCAAGAAGAGCAGTGAGCTGAAAGGATTTGATGTGCAGGGTTATTCGTATCGCCAAGAGTTGTCTGATCCTAAAAAGATGGTCTTCGTACGGTAATTTTATCTAGCTTTTGGCCATGAAACAACTCTTGATCCCGGCACTTTTGTTTTCCGGCTGGATGGCCTTGCTCACTGCTGATCTTCCTGTCAAGGGGAATTTCCTTCCTGCACTGGGGCGGTTCATAAGCCCTTTCCATGGAATATGGCAGAGCGTGACCCCGGATAACGCTTCCTTTGATCTGAAAGGCCAAACCACCGGCAACGTGCGCATCCTCTTTGATGAGCGCGACGTGCCTCATATCTATGCTGATAACCTAGAAGATGCTTTGTTTGCCCAGGGTTATCTGCACGCGGCCAACCGTTTGTTTTCGATGGATATCTC
>JANNSS010000295.1:0-3082 GCA_031402955.1 Saprospiraceae bacterium | reverse complement strand
AGCAATAAAACAGGCATGTCTTTTATACTCATAGCCAGGCAATGTATCTATAAAGGCAGAAAATCAAAAATACCCATTTTCAATTCCCATTTCACTTTTCATTTTTCACTCTTCACTTTTCACTTTTCACTTTTTAATGTTCTTTCTGAACATAAAATAACGTCCACCGGCCTCGGCACCCCAATTATACCTTCCGATAAAGTCACCGTAAAGACCTGCATTGGCCTGAACCCAGATATTCATGCGGGGCATTGGAGCAAATGTCATCCGGCCTTTTAAAATCATGGAGGTACCTCCGTTGATGTAATCAATAAAGAGTTCAGGAGCTACTACTGACCACATTTCCCTGGACCAGTAATGGAGTAATATGCCCTGAATCTTGGAAAATGAATAATCAGGCCTGGCTTCATCCCCTGAAAATGAATTCGTTTGTTGAAACGTAAGGACGGCGATGGTCTTGTTGTCTTTCAACAAGCTGCTAAAGGTGACCAGCGGAATAAGCATATTTTTCCCGGCTCCCTGCGCGGGTGTACTGGCGGTGTTCAGGCTGATCTCCAGTGATGCCGTAACAGCAGATCTTTTGGTTTGACGAATTCTATAGCCCAGTAAACGGAACGAAATATCCCCTAAGCCATAGGAGGCATAGCCCTGCGGATACGGAAATGAATTGTTGACAAGCGGTATATCCACCCGTGTGGTAAATCGCTTTCCAAGTTTGATAATGGTTCTGAAGACAGTCTGGTTGAGATTGAATCCTCCTGAACGGTCGTAATGTTGGAACTCATTAAAGATTTCCACACGCGTGAGGAATTGCGACGGGTCATCGGCATTTGTCTGTACGGGTTTTTGAGTGAGGGTATCTACTTGCCCACAAACTGAAGTAACCCCCCAGAAGTTTAGTAGAAGTATACTGATGATCAGCTTTATCTGAAACCCCCTATTTGTTTTCAATTCGTTGCTGCCTTCGCTGCTGCCTTTCCTTTTCCGATTGGAATTCCAACATTCACATAGAGTGTCCGGTTGCGTTCATCTGGCGAAGCATCTGATATTCTGACATCGACCAGCCCATAATAATATTGAAGGCCAATGTTCATCCCATTGCCTCCGATAAGCCGGTAGCCCAAACCTGCACATAAGCCTCCATCCAGCGGGTGGTATTGATTCTTAACATCGACCAGATAGGATAAGTCCTCTTTGTCATTGATGGTATTGAGAAATTCGTCTGTTCCTTTATACCTTAATCCAAGCTGGATCCCAGCCTGAGCATAGAGATGGTTTTTAAACATGTACTTCATCATCACCGGCACATTGAAATAATTTAACCTTCGGGTCACGCTACCGGTTGCAAATACATCATCAAGGTCCGCGTTATTCAAGGAGTATACGGTGATCCCTTCTGCTCCCATGGTGGATTTGACGCGCACACCTGTGCTTAAAAACCACGATGGGTTTTTCATAGCAAAATCAAAATAAAAGCCAAGGTTATAATTAGAATGCCCTTTGGAGGGGTCTACACCTGCGAGGTTGGATAGACTCCATCCACCCTCCAATCCGAATTCTATTTTTCCGGAATTGAGTTTATCTCCCAGCAGAATAGAAATCAGGACCTGGGATTGTCCCATGTATGCAGCGCATACCAATAGCATCGTATATACGTACTTCATCTACATTAGTTTTACAAACCAAAACGATATTGGAGTGAGGTGAGAAATTGTTTCCGACTTCCGAGGAAACCAAATTCAGCACGTACCATCCAGTGTTTGTTCAATTGATATTGGGAACCAACAATAAAGTTCCAGGCATTCTGAAGGCTTTTATCCAGTGAGTATTGAACAGTTGCTTGTTCTCCATCATTTAAGGCTGCATCCGCGGCGTTCAATAATTCTCCCGCAGTATTCAGGGCCCTGTTGGCCGTTTCATATTTGGCTTTATTTGCCGGATTGGCCTGTTCAATGTTGGATAGGCCATTCCACCATTCATCCACATTCATTTGTTTGGTATCCACATTCATGATAGCCTGATCAACTTTTGCCTGGGGATCAGCGCCGGGAAATAATTCTATCAGAGGAAGTGACCCAGTGGTTTCGGATGAAAATTGCACTCTGAATCCTCCAACCCATAGAGCCAGCTGGCTCTGAGGTTTTTTGAATTTGAAGGATTTGCCAAACCTGGGTCCGAATACAAAGGTCTTCACGGGTTTGTCCAATGCAGCAATATCTGTCCAGGCAAAATTCATATCCAGGGCGATCCATCCCCCACCCACCCCCATGGTCGGTGTAATCCCCAATCCAAAGACAGTGCCATCAAATTTAGCAATAGTGTTAAATGAGGCGATCGGGCTCCAGACATTGGCGGTATCAGGCAGGTAAATACTGGCATCGATCTCCGTGGATGTTTTCACATTGCCCAAAATAGCATAAACATTGAGGAAGGGCAAAATCCAGATATCTGGCCTGATATTTAAGGCAGAGGCACTGGCGATAGCATTATTAAATCTCACGATTTCATCAATGTCGTATTGTGGGCCATTATTAAACCCTACCAAAAGATTTTCTAAGACGAGCTCTGACTCCTGTGTTAAGTAGTTAACACTTAACCCGGCAGAATAAGGAAGATCAAATCCCAGAGCTGTGGCCTTATCCCCCCAGATCGGAAGGGCATACGGGTAAGGTGTGCTCTTTAAGCTATCTACGAGGGGCTCACTCTTGGCTCCAACGGGTTTATTCGTGTAAACCTGGGCATCCAGCATGCCGAAAAGTGTAAAGCCAAAAATGAAGGAGATAATAGTCTTTTTCATGTTGCTTGAATTTGACCCCAAAATAGGCAATCTCTACCCAAACAACTGAACGGCTAATAGTCCCGGGAGATGATATTTATCATTTCGCGGTTGTTGGCGGCGAGAACGCCATCCAACGGCCAGAGGACGATAGTTATTAGATTTGCTTAGACGATTCCATGGTGGATTTAAATCGCCGCTGGAGGGCGTTCTCGCCGCCAGCGATGATGATTCCAAATAATGATTTGATTTCTTTTGTCAGGGGCGTATTGCATCCGCCCCGACAAAAGAAATCCCATCGTCGGG
>JANNSS010000294.1:0-6511 GCA_031402955.1 Saprospiraceae bacterium | reverse complement strand
ACTTTGGATGATCAAACGCGTGTTGACCGATGGTTTGAATATCGATTTGGCACGCACCGAAGCCGAAGCCATCGGAATGGCAGGACAGAATGCGAACCTGTTCGCGATCAACTACATCAGGACACACGCGCCTGCCGAGGCTCTCACAAACACGGATCGCGGGTTAGGCGATGTACACATGGATATCTCGTGTAAACCCGAACTGGCCGATGACTTTGATGCCGCCCTCGCACTGCTGCACAACTTTTGGTACAAGCGAGCCCTGGAGGCTTTCACCGCAATCATCAAAGCGGACCCGGACTGCTCTATGGCTTACTGGGGTGCAGCGATGACCTACAATCACCCCTTCTGGGATCCTCCGTCCAAGGATGATCTGGCAAAAGCCTGGGCGCTTGTGCAAAAGGGATTGAAGGCCAGTAAAATGTCTCCTCGTGAAAAGATGTATCTCGATGCCATAGCAACTCTATACAAAGATGCCGGGGTAGGCAGTACCAAAGCGGAGCGGGACGCAGCGTACCTGGCCGCGATGAAAGCGACAGTGGACAAGTACCCGGACGATGAGACGCGACTGTTTTATGGTCAGATGCTATTGAGCACGATGCCCGAAGGGGCGGTCTCAAATGAGATCCAGCCCGTTGTTGCAAACATCCTGGAGGAAATCTACTCACGGAAGCCCAACCACCCAGGCGTGCTACATTACTTGACCCACGTCTATGATGATCCAATGAATGCCGAAAAGGGGCTTGTTGCAGCGCGAGCTTACGCCAAATCCGCTGCGGCTGTCCCGCACGCTCACCACATGCCTTCGCACATCTTTGCGCGGCTCGGATTTTGGGAGGAGTCGGCAACTTCGAACGCGAACGCGTGGCGAATCTCAGAAGCCGATGTGGCCCATGCTGGTGAAGAAGGTGCCCATCGGGATTTTCATGCGCTCAATTATTTACAGAGTGCTTATATTCAACTCGGGCGCTACAAGGATGCAAAAAAATTGACACTTATCTTCAAGGCAGAATATGATGGACTCAAGGATAAAACTACCGCACCAGATACGCCTATAATGCAGGCAAAACACGTAAAGGGCAGAACTATATTTGGACTTCCTGACCGGGTAGTCTACGGATATTTTGATGTACTTATACGGTATTTACTTGAAACAGAGGATTGGGATTTACTTGACAAAGTTCCCCTTGTTGTTCCTTCGCGAGACTTTGTAGCAATGAAAACAGAGCTCGAAGCCGGGTCCGCAGCCCTGAAGGGTAATGTTAGTGCCGCCCGAGTGGCGGCAGATAAACTCACAAAGCTGTCGAAAGAACCTGGTCAAAACGATTTCGTGCAGTCCATCATAACAATTCAGGCGAAAACGGCCGAGGGCTTTGCAGCCTATGCTGCGGGGGATCAAGAAGCTATGATCGAGGCCATGGAGGCTGCGGGCAGAATAGAGGACATGATAGTTGCGCTCTCGCAGCCCTCTTATCCCGCCATACCAACGCGGGAGGTTTATGGTAATTTGCTTCGGAGAATTAATCGACCTGCAGCGGCACAGGTGCAATATTTGAAAGTGTTGCAGCGCACACCTAAAAGACCCAAGGCAATCTACGGCATCGCAGTTGCAGCTGCGGCCCTTGGTGATAAAGAGACAGCAACCCTGAGATTCAAAGAATTCCTTGATCTGTGGAAGAATGCCGATGAGGATCGCCCGGAACTCGCTGTTGCCAGACAGTATCTGGATGACAAGAAGATAGGTAGGCTCGAAGGGAAGATTGACTCGAAGGTGTATGCTCCCGAATGGGCGCTCAGTACTACCGAAGGAAATCACATCCAGAGTTCCGACTATCGAGGCTCCGGCCTTTTGCTGATCCTGCATCGTGGGCTTCATTGCGTGCTTTGCACACGGCAACTCGCAAGAGTGGCCAGTTTCGATAAGGACTTCCAAAATCGAGGTATTGGAATCGTTGCTGTGGCTCCGTATTGGCCCATCGCCAGCGAACTGGAGAAGGCGCGAGAGATTGGAGGGATCGCTTTCCCGCTGGTTGTTGACCCTAAATTGAATGTCTTTCGCGATTATGGTTGTATCAATGGCGGGGTCGCCCTCCCGCTCCATGGCTCTTTCCTGATAGATGCTGCAGGTATGCTGCGGTGGTCTGCGATTGGCGAGAAGCCATTCGATGATATCAAGATGCTTCTGGCTATGGCTGACGAGTGCGGAATCTCTGAAACGTCTGCTAGATAATATGACAAGCATGTGCATAGCACAGGTCAACAATCGTCAAAATTATAAGGAGGCTTGGTTGCCACTCATTGGTCCAAAACAATAATCATGCAAGCAAGATGGAGTCTGGCCCTTCTTGGAATAGATTCCATCTTCATGTTATTTATTTGAAATTCCAAAATCAGCGATTAATGCATCACGGATTCAATATACGACTGATCGGTCTGGCATTTTTTATGACTTTAAGTACAAATCAAGTAATGGCACAAAATTCATCCTTTCAGTTTTGGCCTGAAACCGATATTTGGTACAAAATAAATTCCTCATGGAGGTTTTCTGCATTTGTCCCCGTAACGAAATACAATGAAAGCAAGAACCGTGACCTGAACGTTTTTTTGCAGGCCGATTACAAATGGGGGATAACCAAACACTCAGTTTATATGAGGTTGAAGGATGAAAGCAGGATGGAACAGATTAAAGCCTGGATGGTGAGGGGTGGCTTAATGGAAGGTTGGAGCCTGGGAGAAAACACAGGGGCTTATACTGAAGATATGCTTTTTGGGGAAATTCATAAAAGAATGCCGCTGAAAGGCAATTATTTGATTTCGCATCGTGTACGTGTGGATACCCGCTGGGTGGGTGAGGATCCGAAATTTTCTTACAGATTCCGCTACCGTGCTATGCTTGAAAAGGAATATACTTCAGGGAATAGTTCGCTGGTACCTTATGTGAATGCAGAAATTTTCTGGGATTCACGGTATACCACATTTAGCCGTCTACGTGCCATTGGGGGAGCTACCGTAAACTGGGGTCCCCGGTTTGCTTATGAGGCCAATGTAACTTATCAGTATGATGAACACTATGATACAAAAAACCTTTATGCGTTGAATATCATCCTGCACTTGTTTTTCAAACGAGCGGGACTATAGTCAAAGCATCTGGTGTAAATGAAAAATGTATCTCACACAATGCTCCTGATGGCAGTTCTCTTGGTTGCACTACATGTACAGACCTTGGCACAGTCCGCTGAAGGGTATCAATCGAAAGATGCCTACCTGAAAGATATTACAGATTGCACGGAGTTGACTCATGCAGAATGGTCTAAAAAAGGAAAAATGAAAAAAATCATTTTTAGCGCTGCCCGTCTTGTCTCTGAATTCCTTTAGTAGTTGGTCTCTTATTTCTTTGATGCAGAAGGTATCAAAGAAAGGTGACCCTTTCCATACCGCCTATTATTATGAAGCATTTGAGACATTGTCATGGGGATGAGTTGTAAGGAATTTTTTCGGGCGATCAAAAGTTCCATAGGGCTGGAGTCCGGGATATACAAGACGGATAGCGTCACCCACTCTTCATTTTCTTCCACAATGAAAGCGGGCCAATACTGGTCATCGATTAATGCGAGAACAGGTTTCCAGTTTGTTCGCTCTGAATCCATCTTGAGTTTCTCATCTGCCCACATTTTGAAATAATTGAGTGATGGATAGATTTCAAGAAGCCAATTCTCCATTTTGTTTTTGTACCTGAAAACCGAAGGCAGCATGGAAATAAAACCCAGGACGAACACCAGGATAAGAATAGTCAGGATAGCGAAAAATATAATTGTGATTTCTCCGAAAATAGTGTCCATACGAAAAAACTGAGCGACAGGCCTCACTAGTTTTTCAACCATGGTATACAGCTTTATTAAAATGAACGCAATGATGGCAAGTACGGTAGTTATAAGAATACCCATCGCGAATATTTTTCCGAGTCTATGATTCATAATGATTTAATTTTCTCTACTTGTAAAACCAGTGTTTATATGTTCTAAGGTACGGCTGGTTTAGGGACAAATCGACATTTAATAAAAATAATAATCCGAAAATTTTATGAAGCACTTATCTCTGGCCCTATTTCTTGTGAACGGACTCTCCCTGATGCCATCGACAGAGGCAGTCGCACAGTCATCGGATAGTATTATTCACAGGCCAAATGTCATCAAACTCAATTTGACTTCTCATTATTTGTACACTAATAGTTACCTGGTTACCTATGAACGTGTGTTGAAGAAGAATGAATCGCTGGGCATTATGTTTGGGTATGTAGAGTTCCCTATTATTTTGGAAGGATACAATCATTTTCAGTCAGCCAGAGCGTCACACAGCGGGTTCATTACAGGCGGAGAATACCGTTTCTACTTGCAACAAGAAAACAGGCATCCCACACCACGGGGTGTATATCTCGGTCCTTACGTGAGTTACTATTCATTCCAAAATAATTATAACATCACATCTGACTATACAGGGGTGTCTACTCAAGGGACTTTGAAATCAGACATATCGTTCTTAAATATTGGCTTTCAACTTGGATATCAGTTTGTGTTTAATAATCGATGGGCCATGGACTTTGTTTTTTTTGGCCCTTCTGTCAGTAATTACCGCATGAATATCAAGTTGGATGAAAATTTTACGGTGGATGAAAGCAATGAAATCATTCAGAGTATAACCGAGACCGTTCCACTGCTGAGTAAATTATTGAAAGACGAGACCATAAGCGCAAATGGAAAAACATCTGTTTGGACAGGTGGATACCGCTTTTGCTTCCAGGTAGGATATAAATTTGGCAGGAAGAACCATCGCGGCAGCACGCAGATATAATTTCAAACAGGAGATGCAGAGACTTTATACTATCTGGCATGCACGATTATTTCTTAACATTACCTGTGAAGTATGAGGTGAAAATTTGGGCTTAAAACGTGAGCATTTATAAACTAGAATTTCTTCTGCTCCTTTGCATTACAAGTACGATTGCTGGTGCTCAGACCACCCAGTTTTGGACAGACTATACCTTAACGGTTCCTTTTGCCAACCACTATATTTTTTCTAACGCGGTTTCTTATCGAACGCTGGAGAGCAAACAAAATAAATGGCGGGAATACGAAATCAACCCCACAATTCAATGGTCAATTGGTCAACGAATAGATTTGATTGCTGCCTTAATTGCTGCCTCCACCAGACAGAAAGACGGATACAATACGTCTGAACTTCGTCCTGTACTGGGTGTGCGTTATCATTTGACACCTAATTGGCGGGTATGGATACAGGGATATGCACGGGTGGAGCAACGCAATCTTTACCACGAAGAAACATCCACCTGGGCACATAGCACAAGATCCCGGTTCAGATTAGAAAGTCTTGTCCCAATTAATCACAAAACCTTCTTTGAAGATCACTTGTGGTATGCCCTGTTGGATGCTGAGTTTTTTTGGGTGATGGATAACCAACTGGATGAGCGCTACTCCAACCAAATGCGGTACCGCGCAGGTGTCGGATATCGCTCTTCTTACACCTGGAGGTTCGAATTTATCTATACCGATCAGTTTACCCGCAATAATCTTGAAAATGGATTTGAACAATCCTCTTCTATTTTCAGGATCAGAGTCAAGCATTTTGTCAACAAAGCCAAGCCGGCTAAACGCGATCCTGATCATAGCTCATGAGGGTTGCGAAATGCAATTTTTAAATAATAAGATAGGATGACTATCTTCAGCCAAACAGACAACCATGTTGCTCAAACAAAGCCTGCAGTTAAAACGAATTCTTCTCATCACCTGGAAGGTTGATCTCCTGATATTGGATTCATTGAGTTTATTTAGACACATGAAATTAAGCCTATTGTTTATTTTTTCTCTTTTTCTATCATTTCCCTCATCCCTTAGGGCACAATCCTCAAACGAACAGGTTTGGTTGGAATACATGCTCAACTATCCCTTTGCCAACGTATGGAACATAGAATTGGCCGGGACTTATAGCACAGTAGTGCAACAACCTAAATGGCGGGCTCTTGATTTTCAGGTCACGCCAGAGTATTCATTTTCTCAACATATAGATCTCATGGGTGCCCTTTTAGTGGGCAACACATTCCAAAGTCAATCCCTTTCAACATTTGAAGTGAGAGAAATGCTCGGTACTCGTATACACTTTACTCCCAATCGGAGGATCCTTACGCGGCTGCTGCTTCGATTCGAACAACGAAATCTTCAAGATCTGGAAACAAAGGAGTGGAATCGCAGCACGCGTTCGCGTGTCAGGGCGGAGACCGTAATACCACTAAACAAACCCACCATGTTTGCTGGCGACAAGTTGTGGTATTCGATTATCGATGCCGAAGCCTTTCTTGTGATGGATCAGGATGTGAACGAACGGTTTGCCAATCGACTGAGAATTCGTACAGGCATTGGATACCGGATCAACTATGGCACTCGATTGGAATTTATGTATACGCTACAACGTTCAAAAGATATTATAGATGGAGATTTTA
>JANNSS010000293.1:0-7593 GCA_031402955.1 Saprospiraceae bacterium | reverse complement strand
TTGCTGATAACTTCTGCGGATGGGATAGTAATTGAAGTTGTTATCATGCTTTTTAAGATGGGAATAACCCGTAAAAGTTTAAACTGATTTTATTTTATTGTTAAGCTTTTAATTCTATATAGTAAATGTATAAAAGCATTGATTAATAAAAAAGATAAATCGCATTTATTATTTAATGGTGGATTAATAGTGATATAGTGTGTATAACCACTTCTTGTTACTTTTATGGTTTAATTGATTTTATGACAGAAGAACCCAATCAACCCAACTCCCATCTGCTTATACAATTGGTACAAATGAAAATGCCTTTCGGAAAATTTAAGGACAAGGTCTTATGCGATCTGCCTGTATCATATCTTGAATGGTTTCAGCGAAAAGGGTTTCCCAAAGGCAAACTTGGCTTGTTATTGGAAGTATTATATGAGATAAAGATAAACGGACTTGAAGGATTACTTGAGCCACTGAAGCGATAAAAGAACCATTTTTTAACATAAATGACTTGACATAAAAAAATAATGGTTGTAACTTAACAAGGTTCGTTGTTCAGGTAAAATCATATTTTATGAGTTTAATGCACCAAATGAACGAGTGGAGCAGCAAACATCATCCCAAATGGCTTGTTGTTTTAAGGGTAGTGCTTGGTTTATGCCTTTTTTTAAAAGGAGTAAGTTTTATACAGAATAATGTGCTGCTTTCTGATGTGATCTCCCAAACATCATTTATTAATAATGCCGGGTGGTTAACAACTCTCATTCCCTGGCTTCACCTGCTGGGCGGCAGTTTGATTTTGGCAGGTTTATTTACCCGGTTATTTTGCCTGGTTCAAATACCCATTCTTTTGGGTGCCATAATATTGGTAAATGTAAAGACATTTTTGGTAACTCACTGATAAACTCAGGGTCCTGAAAACCATCCAGGTAGCCTGCTTCGGCCTTCGAGTATACCAGTTCAATATTTTGTCTTTGATCCTGGTCCATCGTGATAGCCAGTACACGCAAGGTATCGGCGCGGGCGATCTCCAGTTCATCAAAATCTATCCGTTGATTCAGTAACCGGTCAATAGTCTGGTGGAAGAAGATGGAGATCTTCTGTAGCATATTGATATTGGGCTCTACTTTGCCGAGTTCGTAACCGCTCCAGGTCGTCCGTGGTATTTCAAGCAGGTCGGCAAGTTCCTGCTGGCTGTAACCGGTCTTGCGCCTTAAAAATTGAAGATTGGAAGATAACATATGGCAAAAAGGCTTTGTATACAGCAAAAGTACAAAAATTCGTCATAATATGACGAATTTTTAGCCTTAATTATTTTTGATGCATTTTAGTCAGATGTATTCTAAACGCAAACCAATGTCTGCCATTCATCCCTATTGGTAGAATAAGGTTAACTTATCCTGAAACAACCTCCTATTTTTGAAAAAAAACCCAAAAATCATGAAACACCTATTCTCTTTATTAGCCTTATTTATTACAATCAACCTTACAGGGCAGACCAATGACCAATCTGCACAGATACTGGTCAAAGATTTCGCCCGCTTCTGGTCTGATCCTTCTAAATTGGATCGGTTAAATGATAACAGAGCCGGACTTGTGTTGACGCATAAACTTGATAGTGTTGTGACAAAAAACAATGTTTTTGCTACCACATTGAAGACAGAGATGGAATATAATTCATTAGGACATACGACTAAAATCAATCAGTATGGTCTTGACCCAGTAACCTTCTTGCTCCGACTGGAAGGGATTATTACTTTTGATTATCAACCACCAGGTTATCCATCTCATATACTCTCTCAGGCTATAAACGAGGAGACACAGCAAATAGAGCCACAGCTAGAGATGGATCTTAAATACGACGGCTCTAACCGGTTAGATAGTGCTGTTATTTCCCTTGAGGATCCTTTATTTGGAGGTGGCTTCGGCCCTTTTATCGCTATTAAACAAGTGTATAGTAATGATCTTCTGGTACAAACCAGACAGTGGCTTTTCGTTTTCATCCTGGGTGGATGGGTTCCTGGATCGACTACTGATTTTCTTTATGATGAAAATGATCGGCTAGTTGAACAGGTGACCTCTGCTTTAGATTTTGGGACTGGAGAAATAGAGCCCAGCGATAGGGTGACGTATAGTTATAATACACAAGCGTTATTAAATTTTGAAACACAATATATCTGGGCTGACACTGTTTGGGAACCAACACAGCGTTTTATTAAAGCATATCATGCTAATGCAACGCTTTCAGAAGAATCGAGACAGATATATAATACTACAACACAATCCTGGGATGATAATGTCCTGAACCTTTACCCAATTGAAAATGTAACAGAGGTATATCCTTCCTCTTCTTATTATTGGGATGTTGTGACATCAAACTGGTATGTAACAGACTCTACTGTCAACTTGTTAAACCCTGCACTGAAGTGGGGACAGGTAGCGGTTCCCTCGCAGTTAGCTGTATTGTCATTGTTAGGTGCAGAGACTCCTGAAAATTTCTTTGGTGATCCTAACGGATCTAGTATTGATGAAACCCGTTATTTTATTTCTGATTCATTATCCCTTGACTTGCATTTTGAAAGCCAGGATATGTATTATTATTCCCTGTTCGAAGGTTCTGCAGTGACCTCAGTGCTACCAGAATATCTGATGGTGCTACCTAATCCTGCACAGGATCAGTTTTACATTGATCTTGACCTGGATACCAAAGCAACCTACAAAGTATATAATGGCGCAGGTACAACTGTAGCCGGAGGCGAAATGAACATAGGCAGAAATGCTGTTCAGACTACCTCCTGGACACCTGGTATATATTACGTAGCTATACACCTCAACGATGGCAGTGTGTACGTCCACAAACAAATGGTGGAGTAAAAGCTAAGTTGAGAACGCAGATGACGCAGAATTATTTAAAAAGTAATTTTCGCTGGTTAGATTTTAAAATACGCGTTGATCTCACCTGGTCCCTGAGCCTGTCGAAGGGGATAAAAAAAGCCACCTCCTCCTTTTCACGCCGGTCTCTTCGCTCGCGAATGGACCGGCGTGAAAAGAGGGTTTCGCAATTTCCCCTTCGACAAGCTCAGGGACCAAGGTGCGTTCCAAATTAAAGCATATTCTCCGCAGGATGCCAGAATAGTTTCTTGAAATCGACGACCTTATCTTCCTTAACCTTCACGCCCTCGCGTTCCAGCGTGCGTTGCATATATTTCGGATCAGGAAAATGTAATCGTCCGCTGAGATAACCTTCCCTGTTGACCACACGATGTGCCGGAATCGGTCCGTCCATCACACTTGAATTTCTCAGAGCCCAACCCACCATCCTGGCGGAACCCAGAGATAAAAAATCCGCGATAGCGCCATAGGTGGATACACGCCCTTTGGGGATGGAGCGGACTACTTCGTAGACGTCTTCGATGTAATGGGTTTTTGACATAGGATCAGAGCTTGGCTAAATTATAAATCTTTATGTAGGGGTTCAATATATTGAACCCCTACATAAAGATTTATGATTTAAAGATAAAATTACAATATCCTCTAAGCTTCTAACCTCCTCAGCCCCTAACCTCCTAACCCTATAAATGGATTATCTTGTTCCTTGCAAAGTCAAATGATTACAACATGAAAGGTCCGGCCATTTTCTTAGCACAATTTATTGGAGATGAAGCTCCTTACAACAGCCTGGATGGTTTGTGTGCCTGGGCTGCAGGTCATGGGTATGAAGCGATTCAAATACCTACCCTTGACCCCAGACTCATAGATCTTCCCCTTGCAGCAGAAAGTAAATCATACTGCGATGAATTGAAAGGTAAAATTAAAGATCATGGTCTCGAGATTTCAGAACTGTCTACACACATCCAAGGGCAATTGGTGGCAGTACACCCCGCCTATAATGTCGTGTATGATTTATTTGCGCCGACCTCGGTCAGGGGAAATGCAAAAGCAAGAACCGATTGGGCAACAGAACAGATGAAAATGGCTGCAAAAGCCAGTCATTATCTTGGACTTCATACGCAGGTTTCTTTTTCGGGTTCACTTGCATGGCCTTATGTATACCCATGGCCGCAGCGCCCGCAAGGATTGATCGAAGAAGCTTTCGCCGAGTTGACCAGACGCTGGATGCCGATTCTTAATTATTTTGATGAACAAGGCGTTGACCTTTGTTTCGAGCTGCACCCCGGAGAAGATCTTCATGATGGTGCAAGTTTCGATCGCTTTCTGGATCTGTGCGATGAGCATCCGAGGCTTTGTATCAATTATGATCCTAGCCATTTTGTGTTACAACAAATGGATTATCTACAGTTTATTGACTTGTATGAAGACCGCATCAAAGCATTTCATGTGAAGGATGCAGAGTTTAATCCGGATGGAACCAACGGGGTGTATGGTGGATATCAGGATTGGGTAGACCGCGCAGGCAGATTCCGCAGCCCTGGTGACGGTGAGATTGATTTCAACGCCATCTTCAGTAAGTTTGCGCAGTATGGCTTTGAGGGTTGGGCAGTGTTGGAGTGGGAATGCTGCATCAAAGACAGTGAACAAGGCGCTGCAGAAGGGGCACCTTTTATACGTAGTCATATGATCCAGGTGACGAAGCGCGCTTTTGATGATTTTGCCGGAGGCGTCTATGGGTTAAAGACGAACCGCAGAATATTAGGACTGGAATAATAGAAATATTCGAAGTGCACCTTTTTATCTCCGTGATCTCCGTGTCCTCCGTGCGAAAAATTAATCGCGCAGAGACGCAGTTAAATTTGTGACGAATCGTCATAACAATATTTCATTTTAACTTACCAAGCCATATGGGAAAGATGATTAAATATGTATTTCTGTCTCTTTTATTATCTATTCAGGGGAATAGTTTTGTAGTAGCGCAGGATACAGATTGGAAGGCAATGATCGAATCATGGCGAGCAGCATACAACACACCAGGGATGTCTGTGGGTATCATCCGGAATGGAGAGGTGGTTTTTGTCGATGGGTTCGGAGTTTTGGAGGAGGGCAAGGCACAAAAGGCCGATAAGAATACACTCTATTCTATAGCGTCAAATACGAAAGCCTTTATTGCTGCTTCGATCGCCACGCTGGTGAAGGAAGGCAAGATGAACTGGGATGACCGTGTGCAAAAATACCTGCCATACTTTGAACTCTATGACCCGTGTGTTTCTGAAATGATGACAGTTCGTGATTTGTTGTGCCATCGTTCCGGACTCGGTACCTTCAGCGGAGATGTGGTGTGGTACAGGAGCAATTATACAGCCGAAGAGATCGTCAAAAGAGTTGCTGAACTGCCACAGGAATTTGAATTCCGAAACGGTTTCGGTTATAGTAATGTGATGTATCTCGCTGCCGGTGAAGTTATCCGTTCTGTGACAGGTAAATCCTGGGCCGACTATGTACGGGAAAAATTTCTGAATCCGTTGGACATGGATCGAACCATCACTTCAACGAGCGATATTGCTTCCACCTCCAATGTCGCGACACCACACAAGCCGGAAGGAGAAATATGCAATCCAATTGACTGGGTCAACTGGGATAATATAGGAGCTGCCGGAGGCATCATTTCTTCCGCAGAAGATATGATCAAGTGGATGCAGTTTCAACTCAACAATGGTATCAATGGCAAAGACACCTTGTTTACAAAAACTCAACAAATAACCATGTGGACTCCGCATGTTAATTACCCGGTAAGCGACAGAGCCAGGGAAGTCTATGGCGGAAGAAACTTCAATGGGTACGGTTTAGGTTGGGGCACCACGGAATATCACGGAAAACAAATGGTATCACATACAGGAGGATATGATGGCATGTATTCAGCAGTGACGATGTTACCAACAGAAAAAATAGGCATTGTGGTTCTTACGAACACGATGGATGGAATCGGAACCTTGCTGAGTTATGAAATTATAGACAGACTTCTTGGCCTTCCGCAGCAGGACTGGAAAAACAGGGGACTCAATCAGGACAAGGGGCATTGGGTTGACCGGGCTACCCGGATCAAAGAAAGGACGGATGCACGTATCACGGGCACAAAGCCTTCAATGGATGTTGCCGCCATATCTGGATTGTATCGATGCCTGCTGTTCGGTGATATCCGTATCTTCGAAGAAAATGGAAAATTGACGATTGACTTTGTACATTCACCTCAATTGAAAGCAAGACTTACGCATTGGCACAACGATACCTATAGATTGGAATGGATTGAAGAGCAGGCCTGGTTTGAATTTGGAACCGTTCAGATTCAGACGACTAATAGTGGGCAACCATCCGGCTTGTTGTTTGACGTACCCAATGATGACATATTTTTTGAAGAGATAAAGGCTGTACGGGTGACACCATGAAGCAGAAGAATAGTGGATATCTTGACGTATTAAAAATGGAAATCAAAGGGGATGTGTATCATGATCCCCTCGCATTGGGCATGTATGCTACAGATGCCAGCATCTACCAGATCATGCCCGTCGCCATCGTTTGCCCAAAGGATGAATCGGATGTAGTTGCGGCGATGAGGATTGCACGCACCTTTGATGTGCCTATCCTGGCCAGAGGTGGTGGCACAAGTCTCGCAGGTCAAACAGTTGCAGAAGCGATTGTGATTGATTTTTCCAAGTACATGAATTCCATTCTGCTGCTGGATGATAAAACGGTTGTCGTGCAGCCAGGCGTCATCAGACATCAGCTGAATCATTTTCTCAAATCCAAAGGACTAGAGTTCGCCCCCGATCCGGCTACCAGCAACAGAGCTACGATCGGCGGTATGGTTGCCAATAATTCCTCGGGTACAAAAAGTATCCTCTACGGTAAGACCAGTGATCACGTCATTGAATTGAAAGTACTGCTGGCTGATGGCAGGATCATTCATACAAAGGCACTGACAGAAGAAGAATTGCAATACAAACTCGATCATGCAACTGAGGATCGGGATTTGTACACAGGTATGATGGATATCACTGTTCCGTTGCGTGAAGAAGTGGAAGAACATTATCCTAAGACGATGCGCCGCGTCGGTGGTTATGCCTTTGATGATTTCCTTGCTTCAGGTTGTAGCGATCTCAACAGGATCATCATCGGAAGTGAAGGTACGCTGGGTATCATTCTCGAAGCCACCCTTAAGCTGGTGGATCTTCCCAAGTATAAAGGAGTCAGTGTCGTGCAATTTGACCTGGCCCGTGATGCTATCCGTGCCGTCACGACGATGGTCAGATACAATCCTGCCGCTGTTGAAATCCTGAGCAGATTACTCATCGGCTACAGTCGGAAAAACATTGAGACGGCATCCATGTGTGGATTTCTCAAAGGGGAGCCCGACTCCATTCAGATCATAGAGTTTTATGGTAATGATCCTGTCGACATAGAACAGCGTGCGATGGAAATGCATGCGGATCTGCAAAGACAAGGATATGGTTATGCACATGATTATTATCCGGAAGGAAAAGTCTATCATGATGTCTGGGGTATACGTGAGCGCGGATTGGGATTGCTACTCGGCGAACCAACTGACAAAAAGGGTGTTCCGGTGATTGAAGATGCGGCTATTCCATTACCACTTCTGGATGCTTTCATTGCGGATGTGGTGGAGATCTGTGAACGACGTGGAGTAGGCGTTGA
>JANNSS010000292.1:0-7904 GCA_031402955.1 Saprospiraceae bacterium | reverse complement strand
CGATGAGCTTCCAGGCTACAGCAGCAGGTCAGTTAAGTGAGATGATGACTATCAACTCAGACGTAACTGAAGCTGAAGCATACAATACTTCATCTGATATCAAGGATCTGAAACTGAGCTTCCGTGGCTCTGAGACTGGTGCTGAGTTCGCGCTATACCAGAACGAACCAAATCCATTCAAGGGCAACACGCTGATCGGCTATGATCTTCCAGCAGCAGGTGATGTAACACTGACGATATTTGATGTAGCAGGAAAAGTTGTGTTTGTCAAGGATCAGGAATCTGTGAAGGGCTATAACACGATCTCTGTGAGCAGCAAGGACATTCCTTCAGTGGGTGTTCTGTACTACAGATTAGATGCAAATGAGTACTCAGCGACTAAGAAGATGATCATCATCGAATAATCGTTGACGTTTCGACTACGCTCAACGACCGAGTGGAGTAGAAATATAAAATGTCTTTGAGATGGCCTCTCTCCGGTTCGCTGGAGGGAGGCTTTTTCTTTTTAATAAATAGGTCATTTCCAATAGATATCAAATTTTTATATTCTTTGCGTATAATGTGTTGGAAATAAAGTGGACTCTTTAATAGCCATCGGGGCATTCTCGACTCCCGTAATAGGGCAAATCATGCTGATGGGAAAATCCGATCATCACAACACTAAATCCCCCATAAAAAAATCCCCCTTTTGAGGTATAGGCTTTCCATTTATAAGGTTCTAATTTTATTGAATCATTACATAAAATCTTCTTTATGAAAGCAAATCTTCCGCCTAAATCTTTCTTCTTAATGGTATCAATATGCTAGTTCTTCATGAGTGCAACCTCGGATGAAGTTTCCTTTATAAAGCCGAACTCATACATGCAGCCGGTGATATAGAAGCGTCTATGGATGAATTTAGAGGGCTCAATAAATTTTGGTTTTCGTTTGTCGTTTTGTAACGTACACATAGGAAAACCCTTATGCTGCAGTATACAGGTTAATCCAGATAACTGACTATATCCTTTGGCTAACCGTTATTCGATTCAAATCCTTTTAATCAGTAATTCGATTTTCGATATTTTCATTTTGATATCCAGTATAAATATCCAAAAACCATGAAAAATTTCCTCACCCTTCTGCTTTTCAGTCTGTTGGCTGCCACGTCCTATACACAGGCCGTCTCCTGGGAACTGAGTTCCGAACCCGGAGATCAACCCTCAAATCTTGCCACTTCCCAAGGCACAAATTTTGACAATTGTGTGCTCTCTCGTGGTGCCGGCATCACTGCCACCGCCGGGGCAGGCTCTATGAACTCTTCGGCTTGGTTCGGCGGATCTTCTTCTACTACCCTCGCCGATGCGATTGCCGGCAACGACTACTACGACTTTACCATCAACACAATCAATTGTATTTTTTTCAATCCCACTACGATAAAAATAGTGTTGCGAAGTTCTGCAACCGGACCGAATACAGCCACTTTGCGATGTAGTTCCGATGGTTTTACGGCCAATATAGGCACCGTAACCGTTACGACTACTTCAACCTCATTCACCTTTTCTGAAACCATCTCTCCCAATTCACAATCCGGTACTTATCGACTTTATGGTTACGGCGGGGCGGCTGGTGGCGGCACTCCTTCGGCTGGTGGCACCATGCGCATCGGCACCTCGGTGGTAGCTGGGGACAATGACCTGGAGGTTTTTGCTACTACCACTTTTGTAACAGTCCCACAAGTGACCAATATCACAGTCACTGATGGTGATGCTGTGCCTGCCACCGTTTTGACCGCAAACGTGCCCGGGGCTACGATTGACTGGTCTCGTACACCGGAGGACATTGCCGAACCAAACCTGGCAACGAGTGGCATGGGCAATGTGCCTTCTTTTAGTGCTGACAACAATACAGCCTTGCCCATCACCACCACTTTTACCGTACATGCTACGGTGGGGAACTGCCAAGGCCCTGATATGACATTTAGCATTACCGTGAACCCGGCGCCTTGTACCATCACCGTTGACTTTTTTGGAAACCCTTCCGTCTGCAATGACAATGGCACGCCTAACGATCCAAGCGATGATTTTTTTACACAAAACATCAACGCAAACTTTTTCAATCGCCCTAGCACAGGCGACCTGCAAATCGTTCCTGGAGGCGACCAGATCGGCACCTATTCGATTCCGGTGAACCAAATCATCGGAAATTCTCACTTGTTTGTTGGTGTACAATTAAAAGCAGATGGAACACCTTCCGTGGTACAAATGAACTTCACAGATGAGCCTACTTGCATCGATGCTGACACAGGGCCTACGATACAGCCTTGCTCAACACCGCCCCCAGCTTGCACAATTACCGTTGATTTTTTTGGAAACCCAAGTGCCTGCAATGACAATGGCACACCCAACGACCCCTTAGATGATTTTTTCACACAAAATGTTCACGCTAGTTTTTTTAATCGCCCGGCAACAGGTCTCCTACAAATCGTTCCTGGAGGCGACCAGATCGGCACCTATTCGATTCCGGTGAACCAAATCATCGGAAATTCTCATTTGTTTGTTGGTGTACAATTAAAAGCAGATGGAACACCTTCCGTGGTACAAATGAACTTCACAGATGAGCCTACTTGCATCGATGCTGACACAGGACCTACTGTGCAGTCATGCTCTTCTGGTGGCGCCTCATGCGAAATCATCGGCTTCTCCTTCGCCAACATTGACCCTTGCAACGACAACGGTACACCGAGCAACTCTGCGGATGACTTTTTCACCGTTGATGTAGACGTGCTTTATTCAAATTCACTTGGCGGCGCCACCCAACTATTACTCAACGGTCCCGATGTCATTGTCCAAATGAGTACCCAAGCCCTAATCGGAACCAACCTGACCCACACATTCACGAATGCTATGCTTCGGGCAGACGGTCAAATCACGGACATTCAGGCCCAAATATTTAACGCTCAGGTAATCTGCTCAGGGATAGGCACTGGCCCTGCGGTCAATTCCTGCTCATCGGGTGGAGGGTCTTGCGATATAACTTCCGTAACCCTTCAAAACGTTGGCCCTTGTGACGACAACGGTACACAGGACCCGACTGATGACTTTTTCCCGGCAGATGTGGCCATCAGCTGGGTCAACCGACCCTCCACTGGCCTCCTGCAATTAGAGCCAGGCGGTGATGCCATCACCATTCATAATGTAGCAGTATCCGGTTTGCCTGCGAATGGCTCCCATACTTTTACCAACGTGCATTTCAAAGCAGACGGCAATGTTACCGTCGTGGAGGTGGAGTTCACCATACCTGCCAACGTATGTACACAAGTCATTACCGGTCCAGCTGTCCAGCCCTGCTCACCTGTATGCGATATTACCAGCGTGACGTTACAGAATGTTGGGCCTTGCGACGACAATGGGACAATTGACCCCATCGATGATTTTTTCCCGGTGGATGTGGACATTAGCTGGGTCAACCGGCCTGCTACAGGCAACCTGCAAATCGAGCCGGGCGGCGATGCCATTACCATTCATAATGTGGCAGTAGCCGGTTTACCTACAAGCGGTAGCCATACTTTTACCAACGTGCATTACAAAGCCGACGGCACAGTGACCGTCGTGGAGGTGGAGTTCACCATACCTGCCAATCTGTGTACTCAAACAATACCTGGCCCAACAGTTGAACCCTGTTCTTTCCAGCCCCCCGTTATCACCTGTCCATCCGCATTAACCGTTTCCTGTGCAAGCAATGTGCCAGCTGCTAATCCTGCAAGTGTTGGTGAAACCCATGACTGTCCCGGAGCTGTTACCATCACGCATATTGGTGACGTGATCTCCAACCAGACTTGCACAAACCGCTATACCATCACCCGCACCTATCTTGCCACAGATCTATGTGATAACACGGCTAGCTGTTCACAGACCATCACTGTATTGGATAATACTGCACCTACACTTACCTGTCCTGCTAACCTAACCGTATCCTGTGCAAGCCTGGTGCCCGCTGCCAGTACGACAGCAGTCACGGGTGTTTCGGATGCTTGCGGAGGAACAGTTACAATAACTTTTTCACCCGATGTAATTTCCAACCAAACCTGTGCAAACCGTTTTACAATTACACGTACTTACCGTGCCACAGATATCTGTGGTAACACAGCTAGCTGTTCACAAACCATCACCGTATTAGATAATACGCCACCCACACTTACCTGTCCTCCTAACCTAACCGTATCCTGTGCAAGCCTGGTGCCCGCTGCTAATACTAGTTTAGTAACGGGTGTATCAGATGCTTGTGGAGGAACCATTACCCTATCTGTTCTACCTGACGTGATTAGCAATCAGACCTGCACCAATCGTTTTACGATCACACGGACTTATCGTGCGACAGATGTCTGCGGTAACATAGGTGCTTGCTCCCAAACCATCACCGTCTTCGATAATACCCCTCCTTCCATAAACTGTCCTGCAAACCTGACCGTTCAATGCGCAAGTCTGGTACCGTCTGTCAATGTCAACAATATTCTGGTGTCCGATAATTGCTCAGGTACTGTTGCAGTTACCCATGTTGGAGATGGCATCACCAATCAAACTTGTTTAAACAGGTTTACCCTGACGCGAACTTATCGTGCTACAGATGTTTGTGGTAATTCGGCAACATGCGCCCAGGTGATAACGGTATTTGACAATACCCCACCAGTGATCACTTTCACTGATCCATTGTTGCAAGGCATACCAAATGGCGGAACGATCTATGTGCAGTGTGAAGGACAGGATGATGAATGGGAACTGCCTTCATTCAGCACCGGTAGTGTCAGCTCAAGTGATAATTGCAACGGAACTGTAACGGTCTCCTTACTTGAGACCTTACAGGATGAAGGGAATTGCGCTGTGGATGGGTATATCAATTTGTATCGTCAAAGATGGACAGCAACTGATGCCTGCGGAAACAGCTCCACTGCTTTTGTATTTGTTGCATTAGTTGATGAGGTTCCACCGGTGATTCATGGTGTACCTGCTGACATCGAGGTGAACTGTGATGAGCTACCTGCCCCGCCAGATGATGTGTATGCTACGGATGAATGTTTATGTGCCTGTGTGATCCTGTTTAGCGAGTCAAATCCGGCACCGGGTTGCAGGGATGGACAGGTGATCGTTAGATCCTGGATAGCAATAGACGATTGTGGGAACGAAACCGTTGAAACACAAAACATAACCCTCATCGATGAAAAAGGACCAGCACTGCAAATAATCCAGGCTGAAATTGCAAATATGCCGGATGGTACTATCCTGGAATATACTTGTAATGAAGGAGGCATTCCAGCTTTTTATAACAACCTTAATGTTGGTTCAGTGTATAGCACGCCTTCATGCGGAACGGCCGGTACCATTTCTTTTGATGAGGATATCATCCAGTCTAACAATTGCGATTACTTTGGTTACATAGAGGAGCGGACATTTCAATGGGAAGCCATTGATCAATGCGGAAACAAGACTTCTTTAACATTGAAGGTTCATTTGATCGATGATGAAGCTCCTGTGTTGATAGGCGTTCCTGAAATGACTTGTGTTGGAGATCCCGCACTCAATGAAATCGAAGCAGTAGATAACTGCGAAAACGGAAGTGTCAGATACTGGGATGTTCCAATCCCTAGTCCCTGTGGAAATGGAACTGCCTTGCGAAGGACGTATGAAGGTTTTGACCCTTGCGGAAATATAGTCCGGGATACAGCCATCCTGCTACCAGATAATAATAACGGCCCCTCCATTACATTTATTAACTCGGAACTGGCTGCACTTTCGCCCGGAGAAATACTCATTATCAATTGCCGTGCAAATGAGAATCAATATTCCGCATATGGTACCTCTGATATCAAGGTGGATGATGATTGTCTTTCAGGTCTTGAGGTAAGTTATCAAGAAACAGTGATACAGCCCGGCGACTGCAATGCTGATAATGGAGTTCTGGCTGTCCTGCAACTGCAATGGACTGCCTCTGACCAGTGCGGCCATACATCCCAGCAAACGATTATGGCTCATGTAGTGGATCAAACCCCTCCTGGATTTGTAAACTTCCAAAGTGAAGTTACGATCGGATGTTTTGATCCAATGCCAGAATATATTGTAACGGACAATTGCGGACAGGTTACCTTGACAACAACAGAGAGCATTGTTCCAGGTGATTGCCCATATGAATATGATGTCATGCGTACAATCACGGCAACAGATCCGTGCGGAAATACGACAAGTCTTCTGCAGACAGTTCATGTGGGTAATGGCGATGGTCCTGTGATAGAAGGTGTCGAAGAAGAGTTATGTAATACTTTTGCTTTGCCTGGAGTGACAGCCTATGACCGATGTGCAGATCAATATGTACAAGTCACCATGCATGAAGAGCAACTCAATATGCCATGTCAGGAGGGTACCGTCATCGAGCGAACCTGGAGTGCAGTCGATGCATGTGGAAATGTTGCGGTCAAACATCAGCGGATTATCATGAATGATCATACACCGCCCGCAATATTGATTCCTACACATTCTGTTATCCTCAGATTCATGGATACAGGACTACGGGTAGTTAATTTGTCACAGTCGGGCCTGATGGATCAGTTGAATGATCTTGATGACTTCAGTATTTTTATTGAGGACGAATGTGATGAGGCCATCATCCCTGAATTTAATCTCGATGTAAGTTATGCTGACGATTGTGCTTCAGCCGGATATTTTGAACGCAGAGTGTATACCTGGGTTGCTACGGATGTATGCGGTAACTCGAGTGTATTATCCATTAGCGTAGACATCATGGATGATATTGCACCTGTCATCAGTCAGGTTCCAGCAGAAACGACGATCATATGTGGTCCATTACCTGCACCGGGAACAGTGCAGACAGATGATTACACTCAGGCAGTGTCAACTGAATATTCCCAGACCATGGTGCCAGGTGTTGGACCTGGTGAATTCAACGTCACCAGGCTTTGGGTTGCTACTGATGCATGTGGAAATACGTCCGCTGCTACACAACATATCACATGGATACCAGATACTCAGTTGTCCTGTGATATTTTTCTTCCACAACAGGTCGATTGTAATTCACATGATGTAGGTATTACGAGTGGAATTTCAGGAGGGTTAGGGGACATCACCTATGAGTGGGAAATATTTGGTGAAAAATGTTTTATCCAATCAGGACAAGGCACTCCAGACCTTGGAATCTATATAGGCTGGTCAGAAGTTGAAATTACACTGACCCTGACAGATGCGTATGGATGTTCGACCAGCTGCTCCGCAACACTTGACTGCGAGGATTTGGCTCCACAACCAATCGTTAGTGTTCCCGGCGTTTCAGATGCAGATGCGACATATACCCTTGCTCAGCCCGTATTAATTCCCGCTCCAGTTAATTCCCGGGAAGAAGAACTGAAGAGATTTAATCTCTGGCCAAATCCGGCGAATGAAAGCATTCAACTAGGCTTTGAAGCTGCGTCCGATCAACGGATAAGTATCTCCCTGGTAAATTTCCTCGGCCAGATCCTATTGGCTGAAGAAACGAATGTCACCAAGGGGTCAAATAGGCACAGTGTTGATGTATCCCAAATACCTGAAGGAGGATATCTCTTGCAGCTAAAGACAGTACAGGGAACGTATACCAAGGTTGTCATGGTCATCAGAAATGAATAAAGTAGATCTCCATTATCGCTGATACATCCCGGTATTTGATTTCAGCCAGAGGTATTGATCAGTATCCATTTGCCATAGAAGCAATATTTGAGAAGGCCTCGCTTCCATCATCGGAAGGGAGGCCTTCTCTTTTCACCCCTAAATCCTATTTCGACATAGCACATTACCTGACGGGGACTTACCTTAGAAACAGATTTTAAAATAATACCAGGAATATGGCATCATCCTATATTATGGCGCTAGATCAGGGGACGACCA
>JANNSS010000291.1:0-16480 GCA_031402955.1 Saprospiraceae bacterium | reverse complement strand
CGTCTGTGGTCCAACCGTTTATAATGATGTCCATATCGGAAACTGCCGGACGTTTGTCAGTTTTGATGTCATCTACCGATACCTCATGTACCTGGGGTACAAAGTGCGCTATGTCCGTAATATCACCGATGTAGGCCACCTTGAGGGTGATGTAGACTCTAATGCTGAAGATAAAATCAGTAAAAAAGCAAGGCTGGAGCAACTGGAGCCAATGGAAATCGTTCAGAAATATACCAATGGATTCCATGAGATCATGCGCCGATTCAATAACCTCGAACCGAGTATAGAACCCAGAGCAACAGGCCACATCCTCGAGCAGATCGAGATGGTGGAAGAAATCATCAAGCGTGGATATGCCTATGAGGCCAATGGTAGTGTCTATTTTGATACGAACAAGTTGCTCCGTGAGACAGATGTATATGGCAAATTATCCGGCAGGAAAGTAGAAGACCTGCTGGTCGAAACCAGGGAACTGAAAAGCCAGGATGAAAAAAGACATCCATCGGATTTCGCCATCTGGATCAAAGCGGACGAGCGTCACTTATTGCGCTGGAATGCACCATGGTCCAATGGGTTTCCAGGATGGCACCTGGAGTGCTCTGTGATGAGTACAAAATACCTTGGCGAACGATTCGATATTCATGGTGGCGGAAATGATCTCAAGTTTCCGCATCACGAAAATGAAATAGCCCAGAGCTATGGAGCTTGTGGCAACACACCGGCCAATTACTGGATACACAGTAACATGCTCCTCCTCAATGGAAAGAAGATGTCGAAAAGCGAAGGCAACAATATCACGCCTGTCCAGATCTTCACTGGTGATAGCCCACATATCAGCAAGGCCTATTCGCCAATGACGCTTCGTTTCTTCTTTCTGCAGGCACATTACTCCAGCACGCTTGATCTGAATGATGCATCATTGAGTGGTGCTGAAAAAGGATACCGAAGAATGATCGAGACCTACAATACGCTGAAAGGGCTCACCTCTGCAATCGCCAAAAGTGATACCCCACTGGCAGCAGAAATACATCAGGGCATCCGCGATGCGTTTGATGAAATGAATGATGACTTCAATGCACCAAAAGCACTGGCAAGGTTGTTTGAACTCTGTACAGTCATCAACAAACTCTCTGATGGACAGCTCAAGATGGACGATGCTGGACAGGAAGCATTGGATGCACTCCATAAAGGCTTTAGTGACTTGTTGTTTGTCGTCTTCGGTCTCTTTGATGAATCTGCGGCTGGTGCTGATGATCACATGGATCAACTGCAGGGGTTGATGCAACTGGTGATCGATATGCGCCAGCAAGCGCGGGAGAACAAAGACTGGCCTACCTCTGATAAAATTCGCGACACCCTCAATGCCATTCATATTGAGTTGAAGGATGGAAAGGAAGGGACCTCGTGGAAAATAAATGAAAAGTGAAGAGTGAAGAGTGAAAAGCGGTGTGCTGAGCAAAGTCGAAGCATGATGATTCGATTCCCCTTACAAACCAAATGAAAAGCATACACACACGACTCACGATTGACGACTCACGAACCAACATTCATACTTCGACTACGCCCAGCACAAGCACAACTCATAACTCACCACTCAGAATTCACAACTCACAACTCACAGATTTCACATCATGAAATATATATTCTTCCTCTTTTTCTTATTCGTCTTCGCTTCATGCAAGCAAGATCCGGGAACTACTGCGCCAGGTGATAATCCAACGGTCAAGACAGAACCTGTTAAAGTGCCGGTGTTTTCAAAAGACTCAGCTTTTGCATTTGTGGGTAAGCAGGTAGCCTTTGGGCCGAGGGTGCCGGGAAGTGAAGGGCACAAAGCTGCGCGTCAGTGGATGGTCAATAAATTAAAGAGTTATGGCGCGAAGGTCACTGAACAATCCTTTAAAGCAAAGACAGCAACCATCGGTGAAGTGAGAGCAGTTAATATCATAGCATCCTTCAATCCTACTTATGCCAGACGGGTAGTGTTGGCAGCACACTGGGACACCAGGTATGCAGCGGATGAAGATGACGAACGGGCTGACAAACCCATCGATGGCGCGGATGATGGGGGTAGCGGTGTTGGTGTATTAATAGAAATAGCAAGACTCCTCAATGAAAATCCTATTCCTATAGGTGTAGATATCATCCTGTTTGATGCCGAAGATCAGGGATCAACGAATGGTGGCGTAGAAACATGGTGTCTCGGCTCTCAATACTGGGCACAAAATCTACATGTTCAGGGCTATCGTGCTGAATATGGAATATTACTCGACATGGTAGGTGCCAAAGGAGCTACGTTCCAGAAAGAAGATGTAACAGGTGTCTTCACACCCCAGAAAGTTAGCCGGATCCATAGTCACTATGAAAAGGTATGGTCGCTGGCCAAGGGCATGGGCAAGTCCGCCAATTTCGTCGATGTCAAATCCAGACCCATCACGGATGATCATTACTTTGTCAATCTCTACACCGAGATTCCGATGATCGATATCATCAACAAAGCTATGGATAGTGGAAGTTCTTTCGGTTCGCACTGGCATACGCATGATGACAATCTGAGTGTGATTGATCCCAATGTACTCGGAGCAGCGGGCCAGGTCGTGACCGCCTATCTATACAATTCATCAAACACCCAATTATAAATTCCACAACCAGTGTGCATCGAAACCTTTTGCATGCCTCAACTGTAACCTTATGAAATTCGAGACACTCGCTATCCGGTTACAAACAGCCCAGACAGGGGAAAGGGAACACAGTACGCCTATGTTTCCTACTTCCAGTTTTGTGTTTGATGATGCGGAGCAGATGCGCGCTGTTTTTGCGGATGAGGAAGAAGGGAATATCTACAGCCGGTTTACCAATCCGAATTGCAAAGAACTCGAAGATAAAATTGCTGCACTGGAAGGTACCGAAGATGCAGTCGCTACTGCCAGCGGAATGGCAGCCATCTTTGCTTCCTTTATGGCTTTTCTCAAGGCAGGTGATCATTTGATTGCTTCAAGAGCAGTGTTTGGTTCGACCCACACGATCCTTCTTCAATATCTCCCTAAGTGGGGCATCGAAGTTACACTCGTTGATCCGACAGATCCACAAGCCTGGAATGAAGCCGTCAGGGCTTCTACTAAAATGTTTTTTGTAGAAACTCCATCTAATCCCGGTCTTGACATCATAGACCTTGAAGCTGCAAAATCTTTCTGCGTCAAATACAACCTCATCCTGAATGTGGATAATTGTTTTGCCACACCTTACCTGCAGCAACCCGCTCAGTGGGGCGCAGATCTGATCACACACAGCGCTACAAAATATATAGATGGACAAGGTAGAGTGGTCGGTGGAATCGTAGCAGGGAGAAAAGAACTGATCACCGAGATTAAAAAACTTTGCAGGAGTACAGGCCCGTCTCTCTCTCCATTCAATGCATGGGTGTTGTCAAAAAGCCTGGAAACACTTGCCGTCAGAATGGACAGACATTGTGACAATGCAGAACGCCTCGCCTTTTTTTTAGCTAAACATCCACAATGCCATAATGTGCGGTATCCATTTCTCGAAAGTCATCCTTCAGTAGATGTTGCGAAAAAACAAATGAAACGGGGAGGTGGACTGGTCACCTTCGAAATAGCCGGAGGACTTGAGCAAGGCAAACGTTTTCTGGATGGATTGAAGATGTTATCGCTCACTGCTAATCTTGGTGATACCAGAAGTATCGCAACACATCCTGCTTCCACCACACACGCAAAGCTCACTCCTGAAGCAAGAGCCGAATCCGGAATCACAGATGGCCTCATACGTATCTCAGCAGGGCTAGAACATATCGATGATATCATCCTCGACATCGGACAGGCTTTAATCATGAGTGGACAATGAGCTCCGCTGCTGACTATGCGTTGCCCGTTGTAATCCCTGGCATACGCTACTTTCATGATTCCACACCATTCAACCTCGAACTCGGCTATACGTTTGCGGATGGAATCACGATTGCTTATCATACTTATGGTAAACTCAATGAAGAAAAAAACAATGTCATCTGGGTTTGCCATGCATTGACAGCCAACAGTCGTGTGGATGATTGGTGGAGTGGAATCTTTGGTGAAGGCAAGACACTGGATCCAACAAAATATTTTATTGTCTGCGCCAATGTACTGGGCTCCTGCTATGGATCTACTGGTGCACGAAGTATCAATACTGCATCAGGTCAACCATATGGAATGGATTGGCCTTTAGTGACTGTTAGAGATTGGGTGAGTGCGCATGATAGATTGAGGTTGCACCTGGGCATTGAGGAGATTCAATTTTGTATAGGCGGATCATGTGGTGGTCACCAGGTCCTTGAATTCGCCTATCTCATACCTGAAAAAATAAAGCATCTCGGTCTCCTGGTCACCAGTGCAAGAGAATCTGCCTGGGCTATTGCAGGCCATGAAGCTCAGCGACAAGCTATGCTCGCCGATCAAACACTTTTTGAAAACAAAAATGATGCAGGCGCTGCAGGCATGCGTGCAGCCAGAGGCATCGCCCTACTTGGGTACAGAACGATAGAGGCTTATATTGAAACGCAAACAGACCTTGATGATGTCATACAGGATCATCGTGCATCGTCTTACATCCGTCACCAGGGAGAGAAACTGGTGAATCGTTTTTATGCGCATTGTTACTGGCACCTGATCCGCACACTGGATACGCATCATCTTGGAAGAGGTCGTGGGGGTATAGAAAAAGTACTTCAGCAACTCAACATGAAGGCGACGATCATCGGCATTGATTCAGACCGTTTGATTCCCGTATCACAACAGCTTTTTCTAGCTGAACACATGCCAGATGCAACACTTCACATCCTGCAGTCCCCTTATGGACATGATGGATTCCTGATCGAGACGGATCAGATTAACAACATCTTTGTGTAGTTTCTATTCCAGTTTTATACGTACCGTAACACCACCTTCGACGTTAACGACGAGATAGGAATTACTGACGTATGGTTGCTGACGACGGTAGTCGACGAAAAACCTGAGGCTGACATTCTTATTGACGTCATAACTGATCGCAGGTGATATCGTGATGTCCTTTGATCCTCTTGTTGGCCTGGCCCCGGCTTCCTGATCCAGCAGGTGATTGAACGTTATGTTGTCAGAAAAGGACAAGTCAAAGAGAATACTGAGATCATTACCAAGCTTTGGCGTTCCTCCGCCCCCGCCAGGCTTCGGTGTACTTGGTTTCTTTTTATTGGCCTGACTATTGAATCCGGGAAGGAATCCGATGCGGACATCTTTCAGTTTCCAGTCAAATCCAAAATCAACCGTGGTGGACCTGGTCTCTGCCAATTCGTATGAAATAAAGCCCATGGACAATCCGCGTCGCTTGGTATAGCTGAAGCTGAAGTTCATGTCGTTTTTCATCTTGACATCAAGGCCGATCAGTGGTGCAAACGACTCTTCGATGATGATAGAGGGTAGCAGAAACTGAGAATAGTAGTTTTTACTGATAGAGTCAAGGTTAAATGAATTACGCTGACCAAGTTCCTGGCCAGTGGTTTCATCATAGTCATCATAGCTCAAGTCAGTCTCAAAGGTATTGATGGATAATGTTGACTTATACCCATGCGTGAGACGGACATTCGTAAATACATTCTTAAACATGGCGAGCTTACTCAAACCGCTATAGTTGAGGGTCCAGTTTGGTTTGGGTATCCAATTAAACATATCCGTGAACTCAAAATTCACTGGATCTTTGTTTGTATATGCAGATAAAAATGCCGGTACCAGAATATCCTGCTGCTTGCGACCGAAACCTTCCGCATACTCAGTACCATCGATCTCATGTTCTCCTATACCTCGCTCCTTGGATATGATAGCACGATTCGTTTCAAATTTATCAAAAAGTTGATTGACCCGCAGTGAGTCGCCCATAAATAAGGTTGGTATAGCGAGGTAGGATATGGTGAAATTGCCGATTTCGCGTGGAGATCTGCGACCGATATCTTCGATGGTATTGCCTGTTTTATTATAGGTCTTGAAGAAGACAGAATAATTTGTCGTCAGGTTACGTGTGAAATCAAAATCAATCTTAAAATCAGTAAACGGCTCGACAGACAGACGGCTATCAAGTGATTTGGTCTGGAACTGCAGGACAGGTGCGTTTTGAAAAGCATTGGTGGTGATCCAACCGTTATCTCTGGCATCAGCCAGGTAGTCACCTTCGTCCTGGTAGGCTTTCTTATTAATCTTAGGTTGAATACCACTGATAAAACTCCAGCCTGGTGCACCAAAGCCACTACTCATACCGAGTATCTCTGACTGCGGTGTAAAGCCCGGAATGGTTGTACCATTGGTCTCACTATAGTTTACTCTGAATTTGCGCACAGCCATCAGTAAACGCAAAGCGACCTTTAACGGCGGGCTTATTTCCTGAGGCTTCTTCTTTTCGTCTTTAGCTTTGTCTGGGTCCGATTTATTTGGGTCATCCTTTTTAGGATCAGCGGATGGCTTTGTCGGTTGTGTAGCGGGGGTGCGTCCACCTTTATTGGTTGTCGCACCACCTGGCTTATTTACTTTAGCCAGGTACTTTGATTTGTTGTACAGCTTTGTAAAATCAAATTCAGTGGATACTGTACCCTTTTGTCCATTCTGGATCACATTACCGAGTGAATCCGTATTGATAGCTGCTGCTTTCCAGCTATAGGTTGCATCATAGCCGAGGTCTAGCTTGATCCAGTCTACGAGTGGAATAGATTTCAAAGGCACTGCGAAGGTGGCACGCATCTGGTGATTATAATCCTTGTTACGTCCACCTTCCCGGATATTATTCCAGATAGAATCCTTTCTGACTTTTGGGTCTATGAGTTCAAGGGCCGGGCGACTAACGTATTCGTCAGGCTCATCGATGACGGCCGCATTGGCAGCATTGAAGTTGATCTTGATCGATCTGGAAAGGTCCCATCGCAGACTATAGGTGCGCACCCAGGTAAAGCGCTTTTCAAACCACGTTTCATAGATCGGGTCTGAAAAACGATAGGTGCGCTCTCCAAACTTCCGGTCCATCACCGTGCCAAAGGTGAAGCTGCTTGGAATCGGATTGAGATTCAACTCTGTAAGCCATTTCAACCAGATACTCTTGGAGAGGTTTTTAAATGGCTCTATAGGTTTGGATTGAATACCGTAGACATAATCTAGCGATGCTCTGTGCTGATCCAGTTGATCCTTCTCTACGACTTCATTCCGCACATAGGATCTGGAGTATGCGTAACTCGCTGAAAGGTTCGATACATCCCATGGCATGGGCTTCCCGCCTCCGCCTCCACCTTCCACACGGAGGTTGGTGACGCTGATTTGCTTGAGGGATGCAAAATCCTGCGACTGTTCACGCACACTATCGCGCTTTACAGGATCAGCAATACTCCTGAGTTTTTCATCCATTGGTAAATCGAGATCAAGCGCATCAAATTGAGGCTTGCGTACGGTTTCGCTGTATTGATAATAGAACGGGATCTGAACTTTAGAATTTGCTCCGAAAAATTTACCAAGTTGAAGATTGGTGGAAAAGTCAACTTGCGTAACACTTTCTTTAGCACGGTCATCAAGCTTCTGATCCAGTGCTCCAAACCCAATACTTGAATATGTGCCAGAAAGACCCACGCTGCCTAAATCGGCGAGATCAGCATCCAATCGCGCAAGTCCTGCCACACCACCTCGCTCTTCAAGTCCAACCATCCGCAGCTCATTGACCCACACCTCTCCATAATAGGGGCTCATAAATTCATCTCCAGCCTCATTGCGCACACCAATCATTACATTTCGTACATACCCAAGTGTTGGATTGCCTATGATGCTGAATTTCCGTTCTACACTTATGCCATTAATGATCTGTGTGACGATTTGAGAATACAACTCAGTTGGGGAGCCGTTTTCATTTCTGGCAATCTTGAGATCAGTGAGTTCCTCCAAAGCAAACTTAATATTGTTTTCCTGACGCCAGAGTTCCTCCTTATATTCATCACCGGGCAAATCCGGATTCCTGGACATGACGAGCGGGATTTCAAACTCATAGTAATTGCTCTTGAAATCGGATCCAAAGCGGAGAAACAATTTCACAGCTCCATCCGGAATCTGCAGCGCTTGAACATTCCTGTCTCTTTCCTCCGCGTGAATAAACATCTCAATGTTCTTAAATACCCGGAGATCAAGATCAAGAGTCTTAAATACCTGGCGCTCACATCCGTCCACCAGTTGATCAAACTTCAATGAAAGTGATTGTTCATTCTGGTATTGATTCTGATACGAGGTGCTCGTGATCTGCTCACGTTGAATACCCAATGGAATATCATACCTGAAAGGGGTGCGATTTGAATGCTCTTCAATGTTAACGGCATCAATAAAAAATTCAGCCTGGCTACCTGCATCTCCGCATGCTGATAGATCGCGTGTCACCTGTCTCCATTGGTTCCTCACGAGGTCCAATGTTGCAAAACGGATTGTTGTTCTTTCGGTAAACTGTGTCAGAAATAATCGCATAAAGCGTATGGACCTGAAATCGGTGATACCATTTACAGCTCTGTTGTACTCATCAAGTGAGATTCTAAACCTGTACCATGCACCGTTCGGTGTGTTCACGATATCAGTGATCAATGGATTATTCGGATTGAGGTTGCCATCAACATCGTTTCCATTCGGATCCTTCCTCAGATCGATGACATATTCATAATACGATTCGTTTTCACTCATCGTGTTATCATTGTTGATATCCTCGCTGTCTGGTATGTTGGTGGCAGCATTGACATTGTTATCACCTTCTTTTGGTGGAGGTGAATTGCCTTGTGTTCCGTTAAATTTTTTATAACGGTCATAGACACTGGTGCCATCCGGATAAGCCTGTTCGTCGAGGAAGTAGACAAAGTTATCATTCGCCGGATCCATCTGCGCTTTGGCTATACAATCCGCATTTACCCCTTGTAGTGCCGTCAGGTAACTGCTAAACCAGATATGCTCTTCGTCATCTGTGAGGCCATCCAATCCTACGTCTTGCTTTGCTCTGGCATCCGGATTATTGGAAAAAGCGTTGACCGTAGCGGGGATACGAGGGACTTTAGCCCAATTAGTCGTATCTGTCGGTCCGTCATTCGGAGATAATGGCAGACCGTGTTCAAACATTTTACGACTGTCACGCAGTATATCTTCAGAGATATTTCCTAGTTGAAATACAATTTTACCATGCTCTCCTCCCATCGTATCATTGAGGAAAGGATCAAGCATCCAGAATTCTATGTATTCGATATTGGCCTGCTCAAAGTTGACCTGATTGAGGCTACGCATGATACCACCCCATCTGCTTTCAGGTACTAGGAGATTGCATTCTTGATCAATACCCCACGATCTCGGGGTACCTCCGGGCACATCAAAATTATACGGCCCCCTTTCATATGGCAAATAAGTCAAGTCAAAGGTTCTGAAATCATTGAGTCCAAAAGTCGGTGTCTGATTCTGGAAGATTTCCGTTTGAGAGACAAGTCTTGTGTATGGATTATTATTGTCACTGCTGCTGTTGCGGGCTCCCTGGTCTATCCTGTACCAGTTGATGTGCGCACGATTGACACCATAAATCAGACTATCGATTTCTCTTGACTCTATGAACGCATCTGCCCCATCTATCTTCGCTTCCTGCGGTGTGGAAGCCAGATACCATGCAGTCGTAGGTGTACGCAGGTCAAAATTACTGGTGGTACCTTCAAAGTCATCGAGGTACACTACACCTTCAGAATCTTTTTTATTAGCATCAATAGCCCTTGAGTGACTCGGTTTCAATGCCGCCATTTCCGCTTCAAACGTAATGTTGGAAGGTGCATTGGTATTGATCAAAGGTATTTTATCAACAAGCTTAGTCAGCCATGGAGCTTCATTGCTATAGTTCATGTCGAGACCATAGATCCGGTTGTTGATCGGGTCATCGCCGATATTGACCTTTTGCGTGTATGGTCGCTCATACATATGCAGATAGGTACCTCCGATGCTGAAATGCTTGTTGATTTCATAATCAGCCCGCAGACCGAGCATCGTCTTCTTATTGAAGCTGAAAAGCGCATTATCTTCAAAGGACACATTGATCGGTGTACTCGGCTGCAGAAAGGCCTGATTTAATATTTTGATCCGTCCAATGTTGTAGTCAATGGTATAGTCCTCGTTCTCCTTAAGTAATTGCCCGCCTGCAGTAACCCGCACCGAACCGGGCGGAATATTGAATGCGCCGAGCGAGATATCCGAAGAAGTGCTTGTTTTTGCTTTTCCTTTAAGCGTGTACCTGTTGAGTTCAGGAAATTCACGTGCCCGTATGATCGTACTGTCATAGAGTTGCTGATACACAAAGGGAGTATCAACACCCATGTAAGCGGCAATCGAATCTTTCAATGTCTTACCAAAAGGCTCCAGCACGGGAAACATAATAATACCCAATGGCGGATTGATGGTGATACCTGGTATAAAGTCAAACTTTCCGTCAGGTTGCGGATCACCGGTTCGGTTCAGTTTGTCAAGATTGAAGATGGTGATCAACGGGATATTATCCATATTGGCCGGAGCCGGGAGAAAACGCTTAAATCCTTTTCCCGGATCTTCAAAAAATACATCCAACTCAAATTCCTCTGCGTTCAGATCTCCGCCCCCGATTCGATAGACGTTTTTCATCATCAGATCCCAGAGAGGCAGATCAACACGCTGGTTAGTGCCTTTGAGCAATTTTACAAACAATACTTTCTGTACACCAGAGGTATCGGTGTTCTCTATATCTTGTGACAACTCACCTACCTGGTACAATTTTCCATTATAGGTATACTCATAGGCTACCCCGAGTACTTCATCTTGTTCGAGACGGATATTGAGCGAGATAAAACCGAGATCAGGATTAAAGCGGTATTCGGTTGAATTCAGTTTTCTTCCCTGTATCTTTTCAAAATCTCTCGGCGACTTGAAATTGAAAGGTGGTGCTGTCAATGCCTTGACTACATTATTAATATCCCTTATGCTCGGATCAGAACGAAGGGCTCCCATGATCTTGTTCGTACTATTGTCCGGCAGGATATCCTTCATACAGATATCCTTGAGTGAGTTAGTGTCAGGGTTACGCCATTTATCCGGTTCCGTGTTAGTCATATACCTCCACTCCCCGAAATCGGAGAGGGCCACGATATCACGAATATCGGTGGTCTGATTACGGTCATTGGTCACCCAGACTTCCATGCGCGTGATCCTGAAGAGGCTGTTGATCTGTGGAAGGTTGGCCAGTGTTGCTTCAAAACCATCCCTATTGAAATGAGAAAGAAAGAAGTGGCGGTTTTCATCATATTGATCCGAAAAGACCGAAAATTCCTGCAGCACACTACCACCCTGGATCTGGATATCATTCTGCTTGGAGTTTTGCTGTGAAGCGATGGCTGTCAGACGAAGATGACCAAACTGAAGTTCTGTCTTGATACCGAAAAGACTCTGGCTCCCTTTGATGAGGGTTGATTTGAGGGGGAGACTTACATCGCCCGCTTCAATGGATTTCAGGATTTCATCTTCACTGAAGAGGTCTGAGTTATAATCCAGTTTTAGTTTGTTCTGGAAATCGAAGGTCCTGGAGGTATTGTAATTGAAACTGGTATTTAGTTTTTCACCGATCTGGCCGTTGACATCCACCTGGATGTCCATGTCAAAGTCAAACTGAGGGCCACGTCGTTGCTGCCGTACCGGAAGGATCGGATTGTCCTGTCGGTAATAATCCAGGCCAAAAGTCAGATCCACATTGCCTTGTGGTCGGATATCCACTGTGGTTCCTCCAAAGAGACGGTCGATGATATCATCTGATACATCTACTTCGGCTACAGGGTCCAGATTGCCGCTTTTACTTCGATCACCCTGGGCCGCTCCTGCCAGCTTTTTGAAATAATCTCCTTCTTCATCCTGGGCGTTCCATTCAAGGTATTCCTCATAGGTCATGCTGGTAGGAGCCCGGTAGTTTTCTCCACCGATCGTTTCGGTCAGGATATAGGTATTGGTGACAGGATCATATTCAACAGTTTGGACTAGATCTTCCGGATCGAGCAGATCAAATGGGTTTTCATTCGGGTCTTCAATCCAGTTGCCGTAACGATCTTCTAGAGGGATGGTATCATTGGTGATCTGGGGGACAGTTTCAGGATTCCATTCGTAGGGGTCGGGCAGGTTATATGACGCAATAGCTTTCCCGGAGGAGAACAGGATTGAGACCAAAGCAAGGGATGCTCCTAAAAAAAACGACGCGTGTCTACTCATGTAATTGTTATGCCTTCTATACGCTATCGAGGGATGATTTAGCCCCTCTTTATACCCCAAAGAGGGGTGATCAATTATGTTAACAGGTTGTATAACGATACAATCCCGTTTGAATTATGTCCATTTAAGCAGATAACAGCCGCAAAGCCATCCGGACGAGGGTTTCGGTAGGCAGATCCCTGCCTTCGTCCCTGATAATCTGGCTAATAACCTTTTCAGCCTGGCTTTTAACAAATCCAAGCGTGATCAAAGCTGCTGTCGCTTCTTCTACAGATTGGTTCTTATTGCTCCCGGCCTTGACATTGAGAGGATCACCGGATGTCTTGAGCATTTTATCCTTCAGCTCCATCATCACCCGCTTAGCTGTCTTAGGTCCTACTCCCTTTACTTGCCTGAAAGCCACCTCATTGTCAGTCAGGATGGCCTGCCTGCATTCCTCCGGGGTCATCCCAGACAGGATCAGTCTGGCCGTATTAGGCCCGATTCCAGAGACACTTATCAGGTGTAAAAAAACATCCCGCTCTGCTGGTTCTTTAAATCCCCACAATCGGTGGGCATCCTCCTGAACCTGAAGCCATGTATAGACTTTTTGCTCTTTTCCTTCCTCAATCAGATCATAACTGTTGAGCGTGATATTGAGCAGGTAACCAATACCTCCGGCCTCTACCACCACATGTGTGGGTTGTCTGGCCACCACTTTCCCCTGTATATAGTCGAACATATTATAAAAGTTGCAAATATAAAGAAAGTGGACCTATTCAGACCTATTGGTAACTATCATTGTAAAGCCCATCAAATGGAAAGTGAAATCATGACCTCTGTCGTTAACTTTACCTATATCTTTGGATTCTTCTTTTACAGAACAATTATGGACGAAGTTATTTTCATGGTCAAGGAATCTGACGAAGGCGGATATCAGGCTTCTGCGCTTGGTCATGCTATATTTACCGAAGCAGATAGCTGGGATGAACTGAAAGAAAACGTCAAAGATGCAGTTATATGCCATTTTGACAATCAGACCGGACTCATCATCCGACTTCATTTTGTCAAAGATGAAGTAGTCATTGTATGAGGATTCCGAGGGATGAATCTGCTGAGCGTCTCATAAAAAAATTGGCTGTGTTTGGATATGTTAAAACTCGTCAGACAGGAAGCCATATTCGTATTTCCAGACAATTTCAAGGAAAAACTGATCACCTCACCATTCCAAATCATAATCCTATCAGAATCGGGACGCTCTCCGATATTCTTAAAGAAGCAGCAATTCAACTTGAATTATCAAAAGAAGAGTTGGTACTCAAACTATTCCATTAGACAAATTAAACTATGAACATACTCATCATCGGTGGCGGAGGCCGTGAGCACGCCCTTGCAGACAAAATAGCTTCCAGTCCCATTTGCACCGGACTCTTCATCGCTCCGGGAAATGCAGGCACGGCTCTACTTGGGAAAAATATAAATATTGATCCTAATGACTTTGAGGCCATTAAGGCCTTGGTCCTTGAGGAAACTATTGAATTAGTAGTTGTGGGACCTGAAGCACCTTTGGTGGCAGGGATTACAGATTATTTTTCAGAAGATGAGGCCTTAAAATCAATTGCGATCATCGGTCCTTCAGCCGAAGGAGCCAAACTGGAAGGAAGCAAGGCTTTTGCAAAAGAATTTATGGGCCGCCATAGTATACCAACGGCCACATACAAATCCTTTAGCAAAGAGAATCTGAATGAGGCATTGGTTTACCTCAGCCAACATACATTACCTGTAGTACTCAAAGCTGATGGCCTTGCCGCAGGTAAAGGTGTGTTGATTTGTACTACCCTGGAAGAAGCATCACGTGAAGTAAAAGAGATGTTGACAGGAAAATTTGGTGACGCGAGCTCCACCATTGTGATCGAACAATTCCTATCAGGCATTGAATTTTCTGCGTTTGTATTGACAGATGGCAATCAATATGTTTTACTGCCCGAAGCTAAAGATTACAAACGCATTGGTGAAGGTGACACTGGCCTCAATACCGGTGGCATGGGTGCAGTGTCACCAGTATCCTTTGTAGACGAAACCCTATATCAAAAAGTATTATCGCAAATCATCGAGCCTACTATCAAGGGACTCCGTGAAGAAAAAATAAAATACAAGGGCTTTATTTTCTTCGGCCTCATCGTGGTGGACAATGAACCTTTTGTCATCGAATACAACTGCAGGCTTGGTGATCCTGAAACAGAAGTGATCATACCGAGATTGCAGACAGATCTTGTCGAGTTGTTACTCGCTGCCTGGCATGGCACCCTTTCTGTGTCAACGATCAATATAGATAGCAGATCAGCAGTGACGATCGTATTGGCATCCGGTGGATATCCCGGCGCATTTGAAAAAGGAAAGACCATCAAAGGCCTCGATCATGTGGATGGCAGCAGGATCTATCATGCAGGCACCAGTATCTATGACAAATCTGTCATCACATCAGGTGGTCGTGTGCTGGCGGTGACAAGCATGGGCAGTAACTTGACCAGAGCACTGGAGAAAAGTCTGATCAACGCTGAGACGATTCAGTTTGAAGGGAAGTATTTTCGCAGTGATATTGGGAAAGATCTCATCCAAAGAAATGTCGATTCACAATAAATGATTGGATTTCCTTCAAATCCATCACCGGCTTTTATCCAGCAGTGTACAATAGATAGACAAATCCACCTTTAAGTTGAACCTGCTAAAAAATAAATATTCATTCGTTCAAATACTTCTTTTAGTATTTGCTTTCGTCATTCCCTTTCAAAGACTCTTTCATTCTTCCTGGTTTATTTACAAATTTCAATTACCTGAACTAATTGCTATTCCAATTTGTATACTTTCAGTTTGGTATTCTTCTCATTTGGCTAAACCTCATCCATCTGTTTACCCAATCATCTTATTTACCCTCTGGTCTATTTTATCGATAGGATTCCACTTTTCAAACCCTGTGGTCCTTGAAGGATTGGGTATATTCTATCTATTTCTCCTGGGGTATGCAACTTGCAAAATTGTCAGCAACGCTCCACAAGCGTATCCAGAATTATTGCTAAAAGTTTTTGTTTTAGGTGTTCTTTTGAATTGTCTTCTATCGCTGTTTGGTTTATTTCTTTTTTGCCAGGGAATCGAAAATGATTTGGGTATCTGGTATGCACATTATCCAATCATTGGATCACTGTATCGCATGAAAGGATTTACAAGTCATCCGATAATGCTTAGCAACCTCGCTATTTGCGCCTTTTTCCTAAGTCTGTCCTTATTCAGTAAATACAGGAATATTATTCTAGTAACGCTGTGTATTGGAATTGGATTATCCCTCACCAAATCAATATTGTCCGGAATAGCTGCTTTCGGATTCGTCTACCTGATGTTTTTTAATCGTCATCACAGACGCTTTAGCATGGTGCTTTGGTGCTGTTTCGTTGCCATTCTTGTCATGAAAGAGTATACAACCCATTTTACATTTCCGCTTTCGAAGCAAGAAGTTTCAATCTTATCCCAAGCCCAATACTGGGGAGGAGATACGAAACTACCTGTCACTGCTACACATAGTATTTATAACACCCTCTATGCACAACTTAAACAATCTTCCTGGGAAGCCTTTCTTGAAAATCCAATAACAGGTGTAGGAGGTGGTAATACCAATGGCTACAATCTTGAAAAAGTGAACCAAGGACTGTTGCCATCCAGGCTCAGCCACTATGATCCCCACTCTTCTCTGTTTGGCGTATTGGCCGAGTTTGGAATTATTGGTTTTATCCTAATCCTACTTTCTTTCAGAAGTATTTTCAAAATTACAAACCTCTTCCTTGCAGAAAAAAAAACAGGTTTGATGTTAAGTATCTTAAGCATTTTTCTGTTTATCGCTTTTGAAAGCCTGAGTGCAGATGTACTTAATTATCGTCACCTTTGGCTTTTGGGGGGAGTGTTGTATGGTATATATTTTTCTACGATTTCGCCATCTATAACACCTTGCTTTGATTCACTGGATAAAAAAGAAGTCTCAACCCATTCTTAGATGTATTGAAGAATCTGAATTTCTTTTTTTATTTCGGCTTTGAAAGAGTATCAACTTCACTACTCACTTCTATCATTTCACTACTCACTTAAATACCCCACATTGTGCCAAGGAGGAAATAAACAAGTCACGTAATCAGGATAATGGATATCACATTCATGACAAAACCGGTCTTGATCATATCCAATAT
>JANNSS010000290.1:0-14988 GCA_031402955.1 Saprospiraceae bacterium | reverse complement strand
CAAGCCGGGGTGTCGAATATTTTAAAATCGATCAACTGATCCGGGCGGCGAGCTCCATATTTCCTTTCCGCTCTATCCGCGCAGGTAAAGAACTGACAATTGTCACAGACCTCGCAGACTCCACCGTTCAAGCTCTCGTGTATGAACCAGATCCGTATCGCAGGATTCTATTCCACCTCGAAGACAGCATCCGCGTAGAGGTGATTGAGCGCGAGACAGAAGTTAAAGTTGAAACAGCGGGTGGAGTCATTAATGGGTCACTCTGGGCCAGCATGGAAGAACAAAATCTTCCAGTGGAGCTGATCTCTGCAATGGAAGATGCGCTTGGATGGTCTGTAGACTTTTATCACATCCAGAAAGGAGATTCGTACAAACTTGTTTACGAGCGCAAATATGTGGAAGGCCAGCCCCTTGGTATCGGCAAACTCATCGGTGCGCAATACACGTCAGGGAATACAGAACACTATTCTATTCGTTACAATAGTGGTAAGCATGATGGATACTTCGACCTCGAAGGCCGCCCGATGAAAAAAGCTTTCCTTAAATCTCCTGTTGAATACAGTCGTATTTCCAGCCGATTTTCAAAAAACAGATTTCATCCTATCCTCAAAAGAAACAAAGGGCATTTCGGTACTGATTATGCTGCTCCGTGCGGAACACCCATACGCGCTGTTGCCGACGGTCGCATCACCAATGCATCCTATACCTCTGGTAATGGCAACTTTGTAAAAATGAAACATGACAAGACGTATGAGACTCAATATCTGCATATGTCTAAATTCGGCCCCGGCATCCGACCAGGCGTCATGGTAAAGCAAGGCCAGACCATTGGGTACATCGGCCGCACTGGCTTAGCTACCGGATGCCATGTATGTTTCCGTTTTTGGAAAAATGGAAAACAAGTGGATCATCTCCGCGAGAAAATGCCTCCTCCACAAGCGATGGATCCGAAACAGCTTCCTGAATACTTCAAGGTGAGGAACGAAATCAAAGCGATGCTTGATGGGACCAGTACTGAAAAAGTACCTGCGCCGAAAACGAACAGTTTTGATTTGTTTACCTCTTAGCATTTACAGCAAAATAAATTAATTTAAAATGTACGGACCGGACGCGTCCTGTCCGTACATTTTAAATTAATTTATTTCAATCTGCTGCTTTATCAAGGGTAAATCCGAAGGTTGATCCCTTCCCGGTGGTGGATCTGACATTGACAGATTGATTGTGGGCTTCAAGGATGTGCTTGACAATCGATAGACCGAGACCTGAACCACCGGATTCACGGGATCTGCTTTTGTCGACCCGATAGAACCTGTCGAAGAGGTGTTTGAGATGTTTTTCTTCTATGCCGATACCGTTGTCTGAAATCTCTACCAGGATTTGCTTGTCCATCACATAGAAGCTCACTTTGGTGACCCCAATATCGACACCGTACTTAATGGAGTTAAGGATCAGGTTGGTCAAAACCTGACGGACACCTTCACGGTCAGCCATTACGTTGAACGACTTGTCAGCACCTTCCTTAAAGGTCAAGGTGATATTCCTTGCGCGGGCATTGACTTCCAGATCGCTGAAGATTTCTTTAACGAGCGCTTTGATATCAAACTTCTGCAGGTCGAGAATCAGATCTTCAGATTCAAGCTTACTGATCTCTTCGAGATCCTGAACGATCGTGAGTAGGCGATCTACATTCGCAGCAGCCCTTTCAAGGTATTTCATGTTGACGTTCTCATCATAGAGCCCACCATCAATCAGGGTGTAGATATACCCTTGAATTGAAAAGATGGGAGTCTTAAGTTCATGCGAGACGTTTCCGATATATCTCTTTCGATACGCCTCCAGGGTCTTCATGGTTTCGATTTCGTCCTGTTGTGATTCTGCCCATTGCTGGACTTCCTTCTCTACCCCATCGAGAATCGGATTATCTGTATGCTGAAAGGTTCGTTTATCCGGAACCGATGTCTTTGATCTGCGGATGATTTTATAGATAAGCTTGATCCTCCTGTAGATATACCTTTCAAGGATAAATTGTATAGCGACATAAGAAAAGAGCCCCAGGGCAATTACCATGATCGTTACATACTGTCCGCTGACAGGAATAAAAAGGGTTTTCTGCCCTATCCATATGCCAGCACCTGCAAAAAGTGTGATGGCCAACGCTCCCAGCATTGACATGGTGCGTAGGCTTAAATTCTTAAACATCCGGATGTATTATGGTATTGAATCCAACAGGACCTGCACCTGGTCCATAATGACTTTCATTTTCTCCGGGTCTTCTTCAAGTTTCCGGATCTCCTCTTTTATCTCAGGTACACTGTGCTTGTATATCTCCGTATAGCGAAGCCAGAAAAGTGCTCTCAAAGAATCCTGTCTCTCATTTTCGACTTCTGCCAATGCTACTTCACTCAACTGAAGGTCAAACATAAGGCTGGAAAGTTGTTCGTCGGTTAACAAATACTTTACATCACGCTTTCCACTTTCACAACTCATCAAAACAAGGATTGCCAACAGCAGCCCAATCGTAGGCTTCATCATTTTTTATATTGTTTAGGATAATGAAACCCGATAAATCCGGCGTACTCAGGTTTGAATTTACTCCAGCTTGAGATCATCGCCTGCGCATGCACTATGCCACTGGTTGGCACTTCGTCAATATGCACTCCGGCGATACTATTAGCCACCCAGGTGAAGGTGGGGTTGTGTCCAAAAAGGAAAACAAACCTTGCAGTATCGGGAGCTGAGCGTAAGACTTCATATACAGTCTCCGCAGAGGCTTCGTACAAATCATTGTTGATTTCAAAATGATCCCGGCTCAAATCAAATTCCTGTCTGAAATATTCAGCGGTAGATTTGGCCCGGTTGGCTCCCGAGCTGATGATATAGTCCGGTACCAGGTCCAATTCTTTCATTTTTCGGGCCATCATAGGCGCATCATGAAGTCCCCTCGTGTCGAGCGGGCGATCAAAATCCTTCAGGCCAGGCTGATCCCAGCTGGATTTGGCATGACGGACGAAACAAACATCTTTTACTTCCATAGGACAGCATTACCTTAGCAAATTTATGTGCAATCAAGGGGATTTAACCATCAATTGAGCCAAATAATGCGAAGGCCGGCGATAAAAGATGATTCCCCTATCAAAACCAATCCTTCGGGAAGATGAAAGTTGCTCTTTTTGATATAGAAAGCCATTACGCGCCTGCCTTATTGGAGGAAGCCATGGATTTGGTCAAAGAGACCACTGAATACGACCTGACCGAGCCGGAACCGGGTTTCTATCATTGCCTTTCAAAACAACCTGATTATCACGTCGAAATGTCGGTAAAAACCGATGGGACGGTATCCGCCAAATGCCATTGTACCGTCTTCAAACGGGCTAAAGTGTGCAAGCATTCCCTGGCAGCACTGCTGATCCTGAGAGACCATATCCTGCGTACCCGACGTGGGAAATCGAAATCAAAGCATGAAAACCTGCTCCTCGATGACGTGCTCCGGAAACTAACCATCACTGAACTTCGCGGATTCATATCCGCCTATGGCCAATCCCATAGTGGTTTCAGAGCTGAGGTGCTGGCAAACTACCTGCACCTGATCAAAAAACCGGACTACCACCATCTCCTGTCCGATATGACCCCGATTGACAAATACGGGAACATCAAGCTCAACCGCAACAACCTCAAGACTGTTCGCAATATCCTCTCTACCCTCCTACGTCAGGCGCAGCAATTACTTAAAGAGAAAGCCCTGGCAGAGACTTTCCTGATCCTTGAAGCAACGATCCATCACCTCAACAGGCTCATCATCAAGGTTCCCCAGTACCAGGAACAACTTTCGACTGAACTCCGGTTTGCCCTCCGGCTATTCGATGCGCTGTGTCATCAGGCGATGGCACCGAGATTACAACAATCTGCCATCACCCTGGCCATGGAAATCAGCAGCCGCGATGGGTTTTCTTTCCAGAAAGGCAGTGTGCCGATGTTAATGTCCGTTGAGCCTTTCATCCTCGAAGCAAAATCAAGACAAGCTGCCTATCAACTGGCAGAACGAAAGACGATCAATGACCTGAAGCAACAAGTCCTCTGGGCCGGTTTTGTGATGCGATGGAGAAGACTATGGTCGATGAAGGCGACTGGAAAAGACGTAGCACGAATACTCCAGATCAACATGCCCGATATCCTCCAGGAATTTAGTCGCCAGGCGGAATATGATGATGTCATTTATTCACTCAACGCAGTAAAGACCACTGAATACGATAAGACCATCGTCCGTGGTATGCTGCAGGCGGGACTGCGGGCTGCACGCCATACAGGTGATCGCGCACTCTTGTCTAAACTGGCTTATGAGCTTAGTATCACCTATCTGGATCGCGAAGCCTGGGAGATTTTAAACGAAGTGGATACAGAAAATGCCACCAGGGTATTGAGGGTTCTTGCAGAATACTACATGCCCGGATCAGACGAGGTTGCTGACAGGATGTTGTTGCATGGCTTGAGCCTCACCGGCCAGAAAAGTGAATTGCTCCTCCGACTGAAATCAATAGGTGACATGAACCTGGTGATGCGCTATGATGATCAGTTGAAAGATGGCCATCGTAGTGGCCTGGAAGATGTGTATGCCGCCCACATTCATGCTATCCGGGAGGCTTACGGGGGAATCATGGCCAGGCAAAAACAGAGTAATATCTTTGGCCACTTAAAATCTATTGATTTATTTACAGCCGTTGCTGAGAAACTCAAGTATATGGACAAAAAAAATACAGACGGTACGGATAAACATCCTGCTGAAATCAAAGGCTTTGTCTTTGACCTGGATGGCGTGATTGTCGACACAGCCGTGCATCACTTTCAATCATGGAAAAAGATATTGGCTCAATTGGGAGCTGAGATCATAGAGGAGGATGACCTGCACACACGTGGTGCAAGCCGAATGGAGTCACTGGAGTACTTACTCAACCGATATGGAATTGCATTGACGCAAGAAGAGAAAGAAATGTGGGCCGCCAGAAAAAATGACATCTACCTGGAGGCTATCGAAAAAATCACACCTCGTGATTTATTGCCCGGTGCCTTCGCCTTCCTGATCGATACACGCAAAGCAGGATTAAAACTCGCGCTTGGATCAGCCAGTAAAAACGCAAGAGGTGTGTTGAATAAACTCGGCATCGAAGACCGGTTTGATGCTGTCCTTGACGGAAACGATGCGAAGGAATCAAAACCTCATCCTGAAATATTTACCAATGCATGCAACGCACTGAAACTTGATCCATCTGAAGTCGTTGTATTTGAAGATGCCGCAAAAGGTGTTCAAGCAGCGCTTGCAGCAGGATGCAAGGCGGTAGGCCTTGGTGATCCTGAAGCACTCAAAGCAGCCCATATAGTCATCAGCGGATTAGATCAAACCAATCCTGCCCATATCATCGAACTATTATCATGAAAAACTATCTGAAACATCATCCCTGGCATATCATCGAAGAGGGATTTCATCGCGAATTCCATGAGGTCAGTGAAAGTATCTGCAGCCTCGGTAACGGTCGGTTTGGACTAAGAGGTAATTTTGAAGAAGATTATTCCGGCAAAAGCCTGAGAGGCTCCTATTTTGCCGGCGTCTATTATCCGGATCTGACACGTGTAGGTTGGTGGAAAAACGGATACCCTGAATATTTTGCCAAAGTCCTCAATAGTGTCAACTGGATTGGGGTCCGCATCTTTGTTGATGGCGAGGTGCTCGACCTGGACAAAACACAGGTGAGTAATTTTTTAAGGACGCTGGATATGGAACAGGGCCTGCTCAGCAGAAGCTTTGATATCAATCCACCTTCCGGAGGTCAGTTGAGCTTTCATTTTGAGCGCTTTTGTAGCATGGCAGATCCGGATGCAGCCGCCATTCGCATCAGTATCAAGTCAGAAGGATATCAAGGTAAAATCACGCTTGAACCTTATCTTGATTTTGATGTGCACAATAAGGATTCCAACTATGGTGACCAATTCTGGGACAGGGTTGCAGAGGAGCAAGATGATGCCTTTTCGATGGTATCTGCTATTACCAAAAAAACTGCGTTTACGGTCAGTTCATTTATGCATACCAAAGTAGAAGTCAATAGTCATCAGGTAAGTATTGACTCTTCTACCGTTGTACCGATGAAGGTCAGCAGGCTATATAAAGTTGATCTGAAAAATGGTGAAGAGCTCATCCTGTATAAAACAGTAGTCAATCTCAGCAGCCTGTATGTCCATCCGGATCATCAGCCCGAAGAAGGAAAGAAAAAATTAAGTGCGCATGAAGGGATTGGATACGCGACGATGAAGCGCGATCATATCGAAGCCTGGCAAAAGATCTGGGACGGTGCTGATATCGTCATCGATGGCAATGTGATCGCGCAGCAAGGCATACGTTTCAATATTTTCCAACTGTGGCAGACCTATACAGGAGCTGATGCACGGCTCAATATCGGTCCGAAAGGATTTACAGGTGAAAAATACGGTGGAAGCACCTACTGGGATACGGAGGCTTATTGTATTCCATTTTATCTCGGAACTGCGGACGCAGCTATCGCACGCAATCTCCTGGTGTATCGTTACCTCCACCTTCAGAAGGCCATCGAAAATGCGGCTAAGCTTGGCTTTAAAGACGGTGCAGCCCTCTACCCTATGGTGACCATCAATGGCGAGGAATGCCACAATGAATGGGAAATCACCTTCGAAGAAATACATCGTAATGGCGCCATGGTCTATGCGATCTACGACTACATCAAGTATACCGGCGATACAAGTTATCTGACTGACGGTGGACTTGAAGTGATGATCGGTATTGCCAGGTTCTGGTCACAACGTGTCAACTATTCACATGACAAACATGCGTGGGTCATGCTAGGTGTGACGGGCCCAAACGAATATGAAAACAACGTCAACAACAACTGGTATACCAATTACCTCGCGCGATGGTGCATGCAATATGCGATAGAGCAGATTGAATGGGTAAAACAAAACCATGCGGACAAATGGGTGCGGATCCAACAAGCTTCGGATTTTAAGGATGAAGAGACCGGCCATTGGCAAGAGCGAATTAACGGTATGTATTTCCCATGGGATGAAAGCCGTAAAGTATTTCTACAACAAGATGGTTTCCTGGATAAAGATCTCATGCATGCCAATGATTTGCCGGCATCTGAACGACCCATCAACCAGAAATGGTCATGGGACAGGATCCTGAGATCATGCTTTATCAAGCAAGCCGATGTGCTGCAGGGCATGTATTTCTTTGAAGATCACTTTGATGAGGATACTCATCGCAGGCATTTTGACTTTTATGAACCAATGACCGTGCATGAATCATCATTATCGCCTTGTGTACATGCTATACTCGCCTCCCGCCTCGGCAAACCTGAAAAGGCAAATGAGATGTACCTCCGTACTTCGAGACTGGACCTGGACGATTATAACAATGATACAGAAGATGGCCTTCATATCACCAGCATGGCGGGGTCATGGATGTCTGTGGTGAGAGGATTTGCGGGTATGCAAGTCAAAGATGGATTGTTACACCTCGCTCCGGTACTACCTGCAGGCTGGGAAGGGTTTAGTTTCAAGATCCATTACCGGGAAAGGAGCCTTGGGGTGACGGTAACCGGCGGGCATTGTGATGTGTCCATACTGACCGGCGAACCCCTGGAGATCGTGGTCAATAATGAACGCCGTCAGCTCTAATCATGTTTAGTTTGTACTTTTAGATAGTTTTAGCCTTATAGATAGTCGATTTATGATACGCGTAATGATTGCAGACGACCACAACATGTTTGTCGAGGGAATAGAATCCATCCTGGATGGAATCGACAATATCCAGGTCGTCTCCAAGTGCTATAATGGTCCGGAAGTGTTTGAAAAACTGGCGCATACTCCTGCTGATGTCATCCTCCTGGATATCAACCTGCCGGGGATGAATGGTATAGAAGTATGTCAGAAACTCAGTAAAGACTACCCGGTAGTGAAAGTGCTGGCCTTGTCGATGCACAATGAGGAAAGCTTTGTCACTGAAATCCTGAAACATGGCGCGCAGGGTTATATCCTGAAGAATACAGGTAAAAAGGAGTTGATCTCTGCGATCGAAACAGTGTACAATGGGCAGTCCTATTTCAGTGATGAAGTGACGGAGACGATCATGAAAAGCCTCGTGAGCCAGAAGTCCGGAGGCAAGAAATCCTCTATGCTGGCACCTAAGATATCAAGACGAGAAAAAGATGTGCTGGACCTGATCGTCAAAGAACATACGACACAAGAGATCGCGGATACCTTGTTTATCAGTCTCAAAACAGTAGAATCGCATCGCCGGAGCCTGCTAACCAAACTGGGTGTGCGTAATACCGCCGGCCTGGTAAGGGTAGCGATCGAAAATCAACTCACCACAAGACCATAGATATTATAGCCGCATACAAGACTAATGACCATCAACGTTTAATCCAGAAATACTAATACCCAATTCAATTTCAATTACACACTGAGAACGCTGGAATTGTTTTTTTGTCTGACCCCTTCATTTATTCACTTAAGGATATCCACGCCTCAAACTCCGGATATGAAGGACTTTTTTTGCCCATACATCAAGTCGTGCCTGACCAGCTTGCTGCTTATCGGATGTATGTTTATGTACCCGATGAAGGGTATTGCACAAGTAAGCGAAGCCAAATCCAATGCCGAACTATATCGTCTTATTGCCCAACTGGAACAAACCGGTAAATACAGTGAGGCAGCAGAAGCGTATCGCATCATTGCTGAGCGCGACCTTGCGGAGATAGAGAACTTGGACAGAGCAATCAAAAACTATATTGAAGCACAAAAATTATTCGGTAAAGCTGGGGATTCATTAAAAATGTACCTGACCATTACGGATCTGGGACGCCTCTATTGCGGCAGTGAATATTACCTTGAAGCTATCAGCATGTTTGAACGCGTCGAAGGCTATGCAGAGCGCACACTTGATACTGTGCTCTCGGCTCGTATGTTGCAGCAGATCGGTGAAATCTACATCGCGCGTAATCAAATGCAGGAGGCTTCAAAGTATTTTGATCGTGCCAGTAGATTAAACATGATGATCCAGGATACCTTGTTGTCAACCATCAACAGGCTCACGATCACCGCGCTCACTGGCCAGAAGCCTTTATTTAAAGACCTTCCTGATTCATTGAGTATTGACCTGACGAGATATGACAGTATACGCTATCTATCCTTCCTGCCCTCTATCCATCTCCATGTAGGGATGTATAATATGCATGCCCAAAAGTATAAACTGGCCCTTTATTATTTTTCACAGGGATTGCGCCTGGCGGGGAAGGATACTTTTGTCAAAAGAGAACTATACAGGCAACAAGCCGAGTGCTATGAAAAGATGAAAAATTATCCGGCCGCGCTGCATGTCATGAAGACTTACAATCATTTCAATGACAGCCTCAATAATGCCGGTAAATCAGCAAGTATCCAGCAGATGTTTCTCAAAGACAAAGACATACAGCGGGAGACTGAGCTACAGATGATGGCACGTGACAGAAATATAACTGTTTTGAAATCGAGGATCCAAAAGGTCCTGAGTTATGCGTTATTGGTAGGTGCTGTGATCATGCTGATCGTATCCTACATCATCATCCGCAGCTATCAGCAACGCCTCAATTCCAACCAGATCATTGCTGACCAGAATGAAGAAATCAACAGACGCAAGATCAATGAGCTGGAGAGCAACCGCAAAATCGAGTCTATCAGTTCGATGTTGCAAGGCCAGGAGGTCGAGCGTGAGCGAATCGCGCGTGATCTGCATGACAGTCTGGGTGGCTTGTTATCGACTGTCAAACTTCACTTTGATGCTATTCAGGCCAAATATCCTGAAATCACGCATCAGAAGGAATACAACAAGGCATACAATCTACTCGATGCTGCCTGCAGTGAGGTGAGAACTATCTCTAATAATATGCAGCCGGGTGCTTTGCTTAAAATGGGTATTGTGCCTGCTATTAAAGACCTTGTCAACCGCATCGAATCAGAGGACACGCCGCACATCGAATTCCTGCACTATGGTTCGCTACATGCTCTTGCCATCGGTGTCACCTTGAACATCTTCCGGATCGTGCAGGAGTTGCTTTATAACTGTCTCAAGCATGCGCAGTCCAAGGAGATCCTGATACAGCTCATCCGAAATGACGAAGACATCGAGATCATGGTCGAAGATGATGGTCTCGGCTATGAACCAACCGAAGTCCGCAAGGGCATGGGCACCGAAAATGTGGCCGCCCGTGTCAACTTCCTGAAAGGAGAAATATCGGTGCACAGTGAGATGGGAGTCGGTACGACGACGACGATTACGATTCCCTATACAAAAGAGACGGCGGAGGATGAGGTGTTTACGCAGATTGATCCGGAGGTGTTTTCGAAGGAAGAATGAGCAAGGAGCAAGGAGCAAGGAGCAAGGAGCAAGGAGCAAGGAGCAAGGAGCAAGGAGCAAGGAGCAAGGAGCAAGGAGCAAGGGAATTTTGTAAAAGTAGAGACGCGATAAATCGCGTCTCTACTTTTACAAAATTCCCTCTGTTGAAAAAGGCAATATCTTTATCATGACAGCCCCCTTGCTCCCTGCCCCTTGCTCCTTGCTAAAACCGTGTCATCAAACGAAATCCGTATTTTCGCAGCAGACATTGACAACAGACAAAACAAACATGCTACATAACATCTCCCCCATCGACGGCCGATATGCTGAAAAGACAGCGAACCTGGCTCAATACTTTTCTGAAGCGGCATTGATGCGGTACCGATGCCATGTCGAAGTGGAGTACCTCATCGCGTTGATCGAGACGGGCGTGATTGCAGGTGCATTATTGACTGCGGCAGAAAAAGAAGGTTTGAGACAAATCGTCACCAGGTTTTCAGATGATGATGCAAATGCCATCAAAAAATCAGAAGCGAAGATCAATCATGATGTCAAAGCCATCGAATATTTCATCAAAGAGAAACTGGATGGGCTCGAATTGACGCGTTATAAAGAATGGGTCCATTTTGGACTCACCTCTCAGGATGTCAACAACAGTGCGTTTCCGCTGATGATCAGGGAGGCATATCAGGCACAATTGATTCCCGCATTGAAATCAGTCAGGCAGGACATCATGGAGTTTGCTGTCAAAACACAGTATCTTCCTATGCTTGCTCATACGCATGGGCAACCGGCATCGCCCACCATGCTGGGCAAGGAGCTAATGGTCTTTGTTGAAAGACTGGATGCGCAGATCGATCAGCTTGTCGCTGTGAGCCTGAAAGTAAAATTTGGCGGAGCCACCGGTAACTTCAATGCCCATGTTGCTGCATTTCAGGATATCAACTGGATGGAATGGGCGGATAACTTTACAAATACCTATCTCGGAATCAAGCGATATCACTACACTACGCAGATCGAACACTATGATCAGTTGGCCGCATTGTGTCATGCCCATATGCGCATCAATACCATCCTGATTGATTTCTGTCGTGATATCTGGACTTACATCTCCATGAACTATCTCTCCCAGAAAGCGAATCCCAATGAGGTGGGCTCGTCCGCCATGCCTCACAAAGTCAATCCGATTGATTTCGAAAACGCGGAAGGCAACCTGGGTTATGCCAACGCGATCTTCGGCCATCTCGCTGACAAACTACCGGTGAGCCGATTACAGCGCGACCTGACAGACAGCACTGTGTTGCGTAACATTGGCGTCCCTGTGGCGCATAGTTTTCTCTCCCTGCACTCCATCGGCAAAGGCATCCGAAAAATTGCAGCCAATGAAGTTAAACTTGCCCATGACCTGGATGCTAACTGGTCTGTACTCGCAGAAGCAGTTCAGACGATCTTACGCAGAGAAGGCGTACCTAACCCTTACGAACTATTAAAAGACCTGACACGTGGCAAGGAGCAGATCACCAGGGAGCATTTGCATGCGTTTATTGATGGGCTTGATATCCGTGAAGAGGTGAAAGAAGAGATGAGGAAATTGACGCCTGGGAATTATGTCGGTGTGAGGAGTTAGCAGTGAGAAGTTAGCAGTGAGAAGTTAGCAGTGAGAAGTTGGAATGTTAGTTGGATTGAATGCTTATCCATTCTCAACGAAAACAAATTGGCGAAAATTGGCGTGAATTAGCGGCAGTAATTCAGTGGGCAGTCAGCAGTTGGTAGTTTACACAATATGAGCCGAAAATAATTTTATACACGGTTGAACATCATTTATGCCCCATCGGGGCTAAATGTCGGTAACATAGGAGCTAAGTAAATCATCTCCCTGCCCTGTAGGGGCAGAACATCTGTCGGTTGTGGTTAGCAGTAGCAGAGAGCGGAGAGCAGAGGGACTCTCAAGGGACAGCATTTGCAATGATTCTAATGGCAATAAACAACCGGACATTGATAAGCTCCTAAACTTCTAACCTCATCAACCCATCAACCCATCAACCTACAACCCTCAAGAGCTAATTATCAAAAGGAATGTCTTATATTTAATTGTGTAGCAATACGTAGTAGGCAACTCTTATGATAAAAGAGATTTATATCATTTTGTGCTTAGCCTTTTTGGAGACATGCACCTATCATGATCTCGCATATAATGAATGTGAACAAATATCTTATTCACAAAATTCAAGCAGTTTTACAATAGTTAGTCAGGTGGTTTTTGACACCTCTGCAAATCTTTTTCACACAACAGTTTTAGACTTCTCAACATCAGAACCAATAATGAATGCAACACTGCATTTTGATCAAAGCCAACTCACCAAAGAGATAAGTACTGATCCGCGTGGTGAAGCCCAAATATTTGAAAATGGATTTTCAGGAACCTGGCAATTAACAATTTCACATGCAGACTACAGATGCATAATCGTAAAAGATGTGGAAATTGCGGGAGGTCAAAATGTAATTATTAGACTAAAACACAAATAAACCACTTAAGCTAACGATAGCTACCAATCATTTCCTATGCAATAAAGAAAAGAGACCGCCCTACGCTTAGAGCGGTCTCAATCTGTTACGCTATCTACGTATTAATGCTTTACAAGTCTGATCACTTGTCGGCGATCACCTTGCGTTATTACTACTAAATACATTCCTGATGCAAACTCCTGTCCGAAATGGTACATAGCCTGATGGCCACTTGTTTTATGCATTAATCTGCCCTGTACGTCGCTGACCTGAATATCGATCATCTCATCGCTGCTACTGACCACCTGCAATGTATATGCGTTAGCTGTCGGGTTTGGATACGCCAATACCTCGAAATCACTGATGAACTCCTCATCTATTACCAAACGGTCATCAGATCTTTCCTCGATATCCCCATCACAAGGCTCTTCTCCACACTTGCCGAGTTGGTCTTCAGCATGATCCAATAAATGCGATGGTACGGCATTGACACTGATGGAGAGTGTTTGATTATTGTGGCACAGATACACTTTGTTGGGCTTATTCGGTACCCGAATATCCATGACACAGATCGTGATACTGCAAATGCTATTGATGCCACATGCACTCGTGACTGTCAGTGTAAATTCATAGGTTCCTGGTTCAGTAGGTGCAAATATTGGATTAGGTATACTGTAACTGCTCAAATCACCATTTCCTGACCATGCATATGTGTAAGGTCCACCGGTTAGTGGTTGAGGCGCCGAATTCAACGTTACGTAATCTGGACCATATCCCAGGTAAATATTGGTAGGAACTCCACCTGTATAGGTATTATTTCCAGGAACTGCGGTGATCGAACAAATAGGTGCATTGATTTCATAGACGCTTACCGTTTTGCTCACTTCAGCGGAGGATATCAATATAGGCCTTCCGGTCGGACTGGCTGTCTCTGGAACAAAAGCCAGACCTTCTACACCACGATCATCAGGTGCATTGATATATTGTTTAAAAACAGGTTGTGCCGGATTGGTCAGGTCATACACAAAGATATCGCCGGTACGTTCCGACCCTACAAATGCATATGGCACATTACCCATCACACCGACAGTAACTGCTTCGATTTCCGGACCCTTATTATCACTACGTGTATCAAATGAAGTGCTCACACCATCAGAGTTGAAAGAGGCAGCAGAAAGACTCGCTGTAATTTGTTCAAGTTCATTACCGCTGTCAAATACCAATTGTCCATTTGCATTCCAGATACTGAATGAACGACCACTGAGCACATGTATTTGTTCATATTGCGGATCGGCATCTGTATTGCCGGTAGCCTTAGTCACGGTCATGCGACCGAGGTTTATGTTTTGTTTTAAGGTAGCAGCATTCGGAAATACATCGGTGTCCAGCATATAGGCAACATCACTACCTCTTGTTTCTTCACCATATCCAACCCAGTCCCTTGCATCACCTTCGTTGGCGGTGATATAATAGGCCTGGCTATTTACTGTAAAATTTGCTATGGCATCAGGCTGATACATGCCAAACAAAGGCCAATGGCGAATAGCAATCTTACCACCGCCCGCAGCAGTCCCATTGACATCGCGATCATTTGCATCCAGTGACATATTTTTCAGACTGATCAACCCCAGCAGTGGTGCTTCGGCATTAGGGTTAGGATATCCATTAAAGGTACCAGTGGTGGGGTTGAAAGACAAGCCACCAACTCCGAAATCATTATCATTTATGACCGCGATGGTATTGCAATCTACCAGCGTTAAACCTTCTACTTTTTCAGTCATGTTGTAGTTTGATGCCAGGTCGACATATAGATACTTTGTGATGGGGGCGATGCTGTTGGTACCGAGTTCGGCCAATGTCATCTGTTCAATGGTTTTTCCACCGATCACATTTGGCAAGCCATTAATATTCGTAGCTCCAGCCAGGCTGAATCGGTATATTTTCTTTTTTATATCGGTCATCGGATCACTATCGATGGCATCATCATCTCTTTCGAGAACCAGAAACTCACCATTACCTATCGCTAAAGCATCGCCAATTTTATCAGCACGTGTATCCGTGGGGCTCGTAGGTGCCGCATTATCCAT
>JANNSS010000289.1:0-2998 GCA_031402955.1 Saprospiraceae bacterium | reverse complement strand
CAACGTCTTTTTTTCACGGGGGGAGAGATCATAAGATATCTGGTTGACCCAGACAAACAACGGATGGATAGTGCCATTGATCAGTTCTATCGCAATATCGCCTGTTGCATTTTCTCCTGACTTTTCAAAGAAGTTTTGTTTTCCAAAAACCAGTGTGTCTGTAATCTGAATGTGGTTTTGGCTGACATAGCCTCTCGAGTTGGTTTCCACATCAAACACTTCCACAAAGTCTTTTTGGGGCTCCCGGGGGAGCACCACCAGCAGATTGGAGGTATCAATGGTATGCAGGATTTTGAATTCGGTGCCAGGGCCTTCCCTGAAATTCAATCCTGTACTTGCAGAACCTATCCGGAGCTGCGCCTGTAAAGGAAAAAATGAACAAACGCTCATCATCATGATTAAGTGGCTCAGGAACTTGGAATACATACAAAGGCGATTATTATAACTGGGTCAAAATTAGCCATAATTATCTTTACTTATAGGGTGACATTGATATGGCTTTCCGCTTTCAGGGAGAGGGGTCAATAGGGATGAAGGGATGAATGGAGCAAGATATGGGTGCCTGGCAGTTGCAAACTGCCTTTCAATGATCATACTAAATGCGGTAAACTATCAACATGATTTGAAGTTGCAAACTTCAAATAGCGATTCTATTTTACAAGCTATAAAACCTCTAACCTGCTAACCTCCTAATCTACTAAGCCTATCAACCTATCAACTCATCAACTCATCAACCTATCAATCCCCATCTTCCGTCCCGGGCATCTCCCGCTGCTTAACAAAAAATTCACTGGAGTACATCTTCAGGAGTAGTAAAAAGAGAGAAATGAGCAACGGACCAAAGATGAGGCCTAAAAAGCCAAACAACGAAATACCAATAATCACACCGAATACCGTAATCATCGGATGTACATTAGCAAATTTCTTAGCGAGGGTGAACCGGAATATATTATCCACCGTACCGATGACGCCAAAGCCATAGATCAGCATAAAGACACCTTGCCACGTCATCCCATTGGCGAAGAAGATGATGGAGAGCGGGACATACGCCAGCGCTGCACCTACCACTGGAAGCATAGCGGTGATACAGGTGATAACAAACCAAAACCAGGGTTCATTGACACCAAGAATTAAATAACCGATGACTGCCACAATTCCCTGAAGGAAACCGATCACAGGTATTCCTATCGCATTGCTGTAAACCATCGTCTCTATTTCTTTACCGAGCTTGATGACGTTTTCATCTTTTAGCGGCATGTATTCATACAAATCCTCTTCCATCTTCTGGCCACTGACCAGCATAAAGTAGAGAATGAAGTACATGAAGAATATAGTTCCTAAGGTGCCAAATGTAGCACCAAGGATCTGCGGAATCGTCTGTGCTACAAAATTTCCAATCTTATAGATATTCTCCTGACTCATGATCTCAAATCCAAAACGATCCTCTAACTTGGTGATGAGCGTTTGTAATGCGACGATCAATTCATTGGAATGCTCAATCGCATATGCAACCTTTGAAGTAAGCATGCCGATCAGACCCCCGATAGGGATCATGATCACTACGAAAGATAGTAAGATGAGCATCCATGCGGTGAGTATTTTCGACCAGCCTCTTTTCTGGACCATATACACCATGGGTTTGCGCATCAGGATGTATAGCGTTATGGCCCCTAGAAAGGCAGGCAGGAATACCAAAAACTGGGTAACCAACAGGAAGCCTAATAATACAAGTACGGCCAGGAAGAAGATCTGCCGGATTTTATTCTGATGTATAAAGTGTTCTTGCATAGGAAGGTTTGTCATGCCATAAAGATAGATAATACACGACTAATCTGCCGTATAAGATTAGGGATTAGGGGCTTAGGAGGTGATGGGTTGATACGTTGATAAGTTGATAGGTTGATGTGTTTCATTAGCCCTCAAATGTTCTGACCCCCTGACCTGCTAATCTGCTAACCTCCTAACCTCCTAATCTCCTAATCTCCTAAGCGCCTAACCCATCAACCCATCAACTTCTCACCCCCCAAATCCCCCGAATAAACTATGTTTACTTTGTTAAAGCAGTCGGTACATTCTACCGAACAATGACAGAAGACTAAATATGGGAAAAATCCTCTTTTTCATTTTACGTATTTTTAAAGGTATCCGCATCAAATGGCTGCGGCTCACAGGCAGAACTGAATCTGATATACACGCCCAGCGAATTGTTTCAGGTAAATCCTGGGATGAATTCTGTGACAACCTTAAGACGGCAGGCGCAGCCCTTTTATATCCTGGCACTCCCCGCGATGCTTTCCAGCAAGCAGAGGGTGTTCGGTACCTGTCCAGGCTGACAAGGGCAGCCCTCGAAGCTTATGTGGAATACGGAGATGTCGAGTTTCCCGAATTGAGAAGGATGGTACACGAAACCGTCAAACTTGGTGCCGATAATCCCGACAATTATTACCTCAATGCTCAGATCAGCGGTGCTTATGAATATCGCGTCGTAGGTAATCGAAACACGATCGACTATCTTGGATTTTTTACACAAAACGGAATCTATGGCACTCCGGGAGGAATGGCTCCCTGCGGTGTGTCGGAAGGTAAAGACCTTGTGATGGAAGAGGATGGGAGTTTTGAAATCATTATGAGCAAGGAAAGAAGGGGTAAGAATTGGTTGAAAATTGAAGACACGTCCAGCCTCTTGATCGTACGACAAACCTTCCTGGATAGAAAGAATGAAAGACCTGCGGAATTAAAAATTGAAAATCTCGATGGTCGAAAATTTCCCAATCCTGTCACCCCTGATAAAATAGACAAAGGGCTTTCGACAGCCGCGCTTTTTGTAGCAGGAGCACCCCTGCTGTTTGCCAAATGGGTGAATGGGTTTAAAAAGCATGCTAATCAATTGCCCATTTTTGATCCCGCTGTTTCTAATGCTGCAGGCGGTGATGCGAGCATCATCTATCATCATAGTTACTGGCGGCTTAAGGATGGAGAAGCCCTTGTGATTGAATTC
>JANNSS010000288.1:0-1744 GCA_031402955.1 Saprospiraceae bacterium | reverse complement strand
GTGAATGGGTTTAAAAAGCATGCTAATCAATTGCCCATTTTTGATCCCGCTGTTTCTAATGCTGCAGGCGGTGATGCGAGCATCATCTATCATCATAGTTACTGGCGGCTTAAGGATGGAGAAGCCCTTGTGATTGAATTCACTCCTCCGGATTGTGATACCTGGAATTTCCAACTCAACAATTACTGGATGGAGTCATTGGATTACAGGTATTTTCCGATTTCAATCAACAAACATTCAGCTGTTAGTGACAGCAGTGGAAAGATAAAAATCATTGTATCTGCATCCAATCCTGGTATGCCAAACTGGATTGATACTTGTCATCATCCGGAAGGTACCATGTGTCTTCGATGGTATCGGCTACAGCATGGTGCATCCCCTGTAGTGCCTGATTGCCAGGTTGTATCGTTGAAAGATAAGGTGGGAAATGGATAATCAGCGTATCGTCACCGTCGCGGGTTTCAATAAAAAACCCTTGTGGTTTAGCGTGATCAATAGTGTCTGGAATAACACCTATTTCATGGGCACAAAAGTTAATCTGGATAAAGATCACTTGATCAGGTTGGCCAGAAAGCAAACAGGCCTTCAGTTTTTTGGAAATGATTTCTGGGAAGAGCCATTGGAGAAGTTGCTGTATGCTATAGAGCATGAAGCACAATTGCATCCTGTTGGAAGGTTTATTACCCAACAACGTATGACTAGCCTGCTGGCCATCAGACTCAGGGCAGAAGAAGCGTTTAGAAAAAATCCACGCATATTGGAAGAGCAGTTGTATCCGGTACAATTGATTTGTGGATTACAACGATCAGGTACTACTAAATTGCAACGATTGTTATCTGCTGATCCTGACAACAGGGTATTGTTGAGTTGGGAAGCGATCAATCCGGTACCCTTAAGCAATAGACCAAACGAGATAGCGCAGCGGAAAAGAGCAGCACGAATCAGTGAGAAGGCATTGCGCATGATGGCGCCGGGATTTTTCTCTATTCATCCTGTCGAGTATGAAAAGCCCGAAGAAGATATCCTGTTGCTGGATACGACTTTCTTAAGTACGACTCCTGAAGCCACTATGTATGTGCCTTCTTATGCTTCCTGGCTGGAGCAAACAGATCAGTCACCTGCCTATGCCTATCTCGTCAAGCTCCTGAAGTATCTGCAGTATCAGCGACCCGGCAAACAATGGGTACTCAAAAGTCCACATCATATGGAGTTTCCCGACCTCGCCAAGAAACATTTTAAGGATGTACATTATATCTGGACTCACCGCAATATCGCAGAGAGCCTTCCTTCCTTTCTGAGTATGGTAGCCCACAGCCAGACGATATTCAGTGATCAGGTGACGTTGGAGAGGGTAGCCACCCATTGGGTGCGAAAGACCGGGTATATGCTTTCGAAGGGAATTCAATTCAGGAAAGAATATCCACAGGAAAAATATACGGATGTCCTGTATCAGCAACTCATTTCATCACCGATGTCCATTCTTGAAGATATCTATCGTTTTGGTGAACCCATTCAGGAGAACCTACTGGCTAAGTTTAATGAAACCGAGCAACAGAATAAACAATATCGGTATGGAAAACACACCTATAAGCTCGAGGATTTTGGGATTCGGCAAGAGAATATAAATGAAGTGGTCAACATATACAATGAGTTTCTCAAAACATTGAAATAACACATGGCAGACGAAAAGGGGAGATATTCAAACGCGTTCACAGCTACATTGGCTGGTATCGCTGATTTGTTC
>JANNSS010000287.1:0-3121 GCA_031402955.1 Saprospiraceae bacterium | reverse complement strand
GAGCAGCTTTTCTTTTCGCGTTTTTCAATAAAGGGGACGACTTCATGTCCGCCTGCTTTCTTGATGATCAGGGCATGACCAGGCTCCAGTTCCTGGACAAATTTGGCGCTGATGTTGAGCGTCGTCTGCAGGGCGGGTCTTTCAGAGGCAGCAGCGATGATTTCATCATCTGCATAAAAGAAGCAAGGACGAATACCGTTTGGATCGCGGAAGATAAAAGCATCACCATGCCCGATCATCCCGGCCATGACATATCCACCATCAAATTTGCGGCAAGCATTTTTCAGTATGCGTTGGACATCCATATTCTCCGTGATCAGCGGGGTGATCCGTTCATTTTCGATTCCGTCCTGCTTGTACCATTTGAAGAGGCGTTCCACTTCACTATCTACGAAGTGGCCTATTTTTTCAAGGACTGTGACCGTGTCGGATCTTTCTTTCGGATATTGACCCAGGCGAACCAGTTCATTAAAGAGTTCATCAACGTTGGTCAGGTTGAAATTTCCTGCCAGGACCAGGTTTCGGGTGATCCAGTTATTGAGTCGTACGAACGGGTGGCAGGTTTCAATTGAATTGTCACCATGGGTGCCATAACGTAGGTGGCCCATGAGGACTTCACCCGTATAGGGTTTATTTTCCTTGAGCCATTCACCATCATGGAGTTGCTCCGGGGTACAATCTTCAAAATGCTGAAAAATGCCCTGGAAAACTTCCTTAAGGTATTGGGGGCTGTTACTTCGTTTACGGCTGATATATCTGGTCCCGGGGGAAGGATCCAGCTTGATCGTGGCTACACCAGCTCCATCCTGTCCGCGGTTGCGCATCTTTTGGAGGAGCAATTGCATGGTGTACAGTCCATGAAGAGCTGTGCCATACTTTTCCTGGTAGTGCTGTAACGGTTGAAGAAGCCTGATCAGTGCGATCCCGCACTCATGTTTGATCTGATCACTCATTGGAGGTCGCAAAAATAGGGTTTTTTAACTCCACATTTTGACGAGTTAAGGAAACAAGGTTCCTTTAAAATAGTTGTTGGTGCTTATTTGCCCGATTTACCGCAAAAAAACCTCCAAGAGCCTGTAAAAGTCATCTCACGCTCTCACGCTTCTCACGCTCTCACGCTTCTCACCCTCTTACAAGCCCATAACCGCTTGCATCATATACGCACATAATAATCCACCATAAGTGCCTATCGTTAAACCGAGAACTGCTAGTAGAACGCCCACAGGCGCCAGAGCAGGATTAAAAGCTCCGGCAACAATCGGTGCTGATGCTGCTCCGCCAATATTGGCTTGTGAACCAACTGCGAGGAAGAAAAAGGGGGCTTTGATAAGTTTAGCGACGACCACTAATAATATCCCATGCAGTGTAATCCAGATTAATCCAATGACAAAAAGTCCCAAATGCTGGGATACGGTGCCCAGATTCATCTGCATACCGATAGTGGCCACCATGATATAGAGAAAGAAACTCGCCCATCGGGAGGCTCCGGCACCTTCAAGCTTTCTTAACTGGGTGAAGGATAGAACGATACCTATTGCAGTTGCTATAAGAACTATCCAGAAAAATCCATTAACCAGTGATTCTAGGTGTAATTTTTTAAAACTTTCCTCATACTGACTGAGCCATGGCAGCAGAAGATCAGATCCGAAATGTGCAAGACCTACACCTCCAAAAGCAACAGCCATCATGAGGAATATATCAGTTGTGGATGGAATATGGGTTACACTTGATCCGAACTTTGCGACTTTTTCTTCAAGAGCTACAATGGCACTGGTATCGGCTTTGAACCACCTATTCAAAGCATTGTCCTGATTGACAAGGTATAGTAACACAGCAAGCCACAGGTTGCCGACAAGGACATCGATGACCACCATCGCACCAAAGAGATCATTGGATACACCAAGTATTTCTTTGACAGCAGTTTGATTTGCACCTCCACCAATCCAACTTGCCGCAATAGTTCCTAATCCTCGCCACAAATCATCAGGTGGTACGGTAATAAGTCCGGGGAACAAGTTGAAGGTGATATAGATCGCCAGTGGTGCGGCAATCATAACCCCAAAAGTGGAGGTGAAAAACATGATCAACGCCTTTGGTCCAAGACCTATAATGGACTTAAGGTCAGCCCCTAAAAAAAAGAGGATCAGACTGGCAGGAAGAAAATATCGGGTGGAAATAAAATATAATTTGCTTTGCTCACCAGAGATGAGCCCAATAGGCCAGTTAAGAAGCGCAGGAATAAAATAACACAGGAGGATGGCAGGTATAACTTTATAAAATTTCTGCCAGAAAGGACTGGTTTGTTGTGATGTATAGTAAATAGCTGCCAGCACTAGCAGCAGGATACCCAATACCACAGCATCGTTGGTGATCAATGGATTCATAGGTTCCAAGATATAAATTTCAAACTTGAGGGGATCTGAAAAGGTAGAAGGGCAGAAGGGGCTCAAAGGGCTGAAAGGCAGAAAGGACTCAATAGGTTGAAAGTCCCTCTCGTCTGAAGACGAGAATATATTTGGTTCAAGTCTGAAGACTTGAACCAGCTTCTTTTTTCTCACTCTCTCACTCTCTCACGTTCTCACTTTCTCACGTTCTCACTCTCTCACGTTCTCACTCTCTTACACCTTTCTCACAAAAAAAAGGGGGCACCGAGCTAGCACTCGGCACCCCAAAAACCCCAAAAAACCAATTGAAAACTATGTCTTTCCTGCTTTTAAACAGATTTGTTTTTCAATTTAAACGAAACGTAAACATACAACCATTGAAAACTATATTCTTATGCCATTCAGGTGGAAAGGGTTTTTTTATCATTTGATAAGCAAGAGCCCATCAACCACCAACAAAACATTTATTTCAACAGATTAAGTTCTATATAGTCATACATATTTGAGAAAACCTTATAAGAGGCGAATCGATTGAATGTTATGACAAAACGAACATGTATATCTTTAAAAAATATTGCACCATATTTTTCTATCAGGCCTTAGGTTTACGTTTAAACCAGTATCTATCTGTCTGCATCAAATGCAATATGGTCTTATAACATTCTAAAATTACACAGAGTTTAGTAATATTTACATTTAAGGTACAAAATCTTTTAATAAACTGTTAACCTGTTTGA
>JANNSS010000286.1:0-20402 GCA_031402955.1 Saprospiraceae bacterium | reverse complement strand
CCGTTGCAGGAGTTTGCTCCTGCGACCATGAGAATTCCAATTTTAATTCTTCAAGGATTTCGGTTGGTATTTATGTGGTTGCAGGAGCAAACTCCTGCAACGGCCTAAAATCACTTTTCCTCATTCCCAAAAGGATTCACTACTTTCATTTCCCAAACCTCTGGAAATGGCTTTTTGACCAGATATTTCCAGAGATTGTATTTTAAGTACCCGATTGTAGCTAATGATTTACCCGATCGCACCTCTTGGCATGCCGTCAGATTGTTTTGCTCACCTGAATATATTGGTTGGATGAAGCAATTTATTCCTGTCGGCATCATTGGAAGCCTATTGGTTTTCCTTACCTCTGTAACACTCAGCGGGCAAAACTTTGTTGTCAATGGCAGTGCAAGTTACCTGGGGGGTGACTGCTATCAGCTCACACCGGATTCACCTGCTCAGGCCGGGTCATTTTTTTCCCAAAATCCCATTGACCTGACTCAGCCATTCTATGAGGAAGCCACTTTCTCCTTTGGATGCAAGGATGCAAATGGTGCAGACGGTATTGTCTTTATCCTGGCGACGACCAATACTGCTCTTGGTGTTGGAGGAGGAGGCCTTGGCTATGAAGGCATAACCCCATCTATCGCTATTGAATTCGATGATTATTTTAATGGCAGCTATGGTGATCCCACCAGTGACCACATGGCGGTGGTGTCTATGGGATCTGTCAATCATGGAGCTTCTACAAGCCTCGTTGCACCAATCAATCTTACCAATATAGAGGATTGTATGGACCATTGTTTTGTCATCTCCTGGGATCCGGTCGCCTTGAGACTGACGGCAGCTATTGACGAAGAGCAGATTTCCTACGCAGGCAATATCGTTGCAAATATTTTTAGTGGTAATGCATTGGTCTATTATGGCTTCAGTTCCGGCACAGGGTCACTTTCCAATTTGCATACTGTTTGTTTCGGGCCTCCTGATCTCGAGCCTATGGCAGACGAGATGATATGTGAAGGAGAAAGTATCGAACTTCAAGCCGATGCAAACGGGATTGCATGGACATGGGCACCTGATCCAACGTTATCTGCACTGGATGAAAGCAATCCAACTGCAACACCAACGCAGACAACAACGTACACCACCCTTATTGAATATCGTTGCGGATATTTTCACAACGACACAGTGGTCATCACCGTTTTACCTCCACCCGATGTAAGTGCATCAAGCAACAGCCCGGTATGTATCGGGGAAACCCTCAATCTGATGGCCGACGGAGGTACTTCCTATGAATGGGACGGGCCGCTGAATTATTTTTCGACTTCACAAAATCCTGTTATCAATAACGTAACCATTGGCATGGCCGGCACGTACTATGTAACGGTGACAGATGCGTTTGGATGTACAGCTGTCACCGAGACGGAAGTAGAGATTGATCCTGGTCCGGATATCACGATTGATCCTCCTATTGACCCAATGTGTGAAAACCTTGATCCGGTTCAATTGACAGCGGATCCTCCGGGTGGCACATGGAGTGGAGGAGAAATAACCAGTGACGGAATCTTTGATCCAGGTTATGCCGGAGAAGGAGATCACCTGATCACCTATACTTTCAGCAACGCAAATGGCTGTTCGAATACGGCACAGATTACCATTAATGTTGTACCGGTGCCTGAAGTACTGATTGATGATCCGGGCACGCTGTGTGAAAATGCCAATCCAATACAAATGACCGGTACGCCGCCCGGAGGAATCTGGGATGGAGAAATAACTGTGGGTGGATTATTTGATCCCGGAGATGCAGGTGACGGACCTCATTTGATCACCTATACAGCAGAGGATGGTAACGGATGTTCGAGCTCAGCAGAAATTGTAATTGAAGTTGTGCTGGAACAGATGGCAGACATCTCACCTCAGGGGCCATTTTGTGGGACGGATACCATAACCCTGACTGCCATTCCCCCCGGCGGGATATGGGGTGGGGTAGCCAATGCAAATGGACAAATTTTACCAAATACACAGATGGAAGGATCACATCTCGTAACCTACCAACTGTATGGAGTAAATGAATGCTACAACACTGAAATCTACATTGATATCGTATATGCGGATGTTCTCTCTTGCCCGAACGGACCACAGTTATGTATCAATGCAGATCCCGTGACATTAGTTGCTGATCCTCCGGGTGGGGTATGGAGTGGAGCGGCTGACGCTACAGGATTAGTTGATCCTTCCACGTTGACGCCGGGATTGCATATGGCTATATACACAGATTCGGATTTATGCAATACAGGCAATTCATGCTGGACATATGTTGAGGTATTTGATGCTCCTTCCATCAGCAGCGTTTCTTTTGATTGCGATCTTTCGGCTGCTTTTTATACCGTGTCTTTCTCTATCCTGGGAGGAGATACCTCAAATTACATCGTGACCGGAACGCCCAACGGGACCATCAAACCCGGAGTACCTTATACATTCGAGAGTGATCCGATTCCAACAGGGAGTGCATACACCTTTGTCGTGGATGATATCAATCAATGTTTTCCGGATACTATCACCGGGACGCACCTCTGTAATTGCAGTACAAATGCGGGGATGATGGATTTGAATCCAATAGTTGCCTGCGCAGAGGATATCATTCAGCTACTTCCTCCGACCGGAGTCAATCTTGACCCGGATGACTCATTGGTCTATGTATTGCATCTTGGTTTTCCGGGCAACATACTGCTCGTCAGTGATTCACTTACCTTTCACTTGATTCCGCCACTTCTCCCTGGTACCACATATTACATTTCGAGTGTGGCAGGCAATGCTTCTTCAGGCATAGGCGTAGATCTCAACGATCCGTGTTTGTCCGTTTCATTGGGGACTCCGATCATTTGGGTCGCGGAACCCTCAGGGGGTCTTGCAGGCACAACGGCTGTTTGCGAAGGTGATAGTGCAACACTTAATTTTTTCCTTACCGGAACCGGACCTTTTGACGTTACCTATTCTGATGGAAGTAATTCGTACGTGGTCAATGATATTTTGCCCGGTCATTCCATCAGCGTGCTTCCCTCGGTCACCACCGTTTATACTTTAACATCCATTCAAGAAACCATTTCCCCCTTCTGCATAGGCCAACCCGGTACGACTCATACTATTGAAGTTTTTCAAAATTTCATTCAGCCCCTTTCTGCTCAAATTTGTTTTGGAGATAGCATATATCTGGGAGATGCATTTCAAAGCAATGGAGGAACCTATTTTGATACACTCCAGTCAGTGGATGGATGTGATAGTATCCTTGCTACCACCTTAACCATAAATACACTCGATACAACATATCTTACAGATACCTCTTGCGATTCATTTCAGACAGGTGTTTTTACGGATGTCTACGCAGATTATAACGGATGTGACAGCACCACGATTACTACCGTGACCTGGGTGTTGGCAGATACCACACTTCTCCAATCAAATACTTGTGATGCGTTATCATCCGGAGTATTCTCAGATGTCTACACAGGTCAAAGTGGTTGTGACAGTGTCGTGATTGAAACGATTGCATATATTCCACCGGACAGCACCTGGATCTCAGATGAGACTTGTGATCCTGCAATCGCTGGCACATTCATCCAGGTGTCACAGAATACATTTGGATGTGACAGTTTTATCATTGAGACTGTGCTGCTTATTCCTTCGGATACAACTATAGTGTCAAGTGAAACCTGTGATCCATCGGTGGCTGGGGTATTTACCAGCATACTCACCAATGCAGGAGGCTGTGATAGTCTTGTGATTGAAACCATAAGCCTGTTTCCATCAGATACTACGATCGTACAACAACTCTCATGTTTTCCGCAGGATGTCGGCACTACAGAGCTGGTCTACACAAACATATATGGATGTGACAGTTTATTCTGGACCATTACCATCCTTGCACCAGCGGATTCATGTATCGTGCCGGAGATCCACAGAGAAATTTTTATTCCAAACATCTTCAGTCCGAACAATGATGGCATCAATGATTTCTTTTTTATCTCGAGTCATCCGGAAGCGGTAACGAATATTCCAATTCTCCGTATCTATGATCGCTGGGGAGGACTTGTCTTTGAAAGTGTAGACCTTTTACCAAATGTTCCTTCAGATGGTTGGGATGGCAAAGCCAATGAAGTAGATATCAATCCCGGTGTTTTTGTTTGGGTGGCTGAAGTGATCTATGCAGATGGAAAGACGGAAACGCTGTATGGGGATGTCACGTTGGTTAGATAGCAAGGAGAATGGATAGATCAAATTGAATTGCCACGGCTTTCAAGCCGTGGGCGATAAATCAAACCCTTTCCAATACCACCGCATACCCTTGTCCCACGCCGATACACATCGTGACCAGTGCATATCGTTTATCCAGTCTATGCAATGATCGGGCTGCATTGAGGATGATCCGCGCGCCACTCATGCCCAGCGGATGACCCAGGGCAATGGCGCCTCCGCATACATTGATACGCTCGTCGTCATCAGCAATGCCAAGGGCGCGTGTGCAGGCCAGTACCTGTGCGGCAAAAGCTTCATTGATTTCGATGACATCAATTTCGTCGAGCATGAGTCCGGCTTTCTTGAGTGCACGTTGTGATGCAGTAACAGGGCCAATGCCCATGATGCGAGGTTCTACACCTACCACTGCTGAGGATAATATCCTGGCGATGGGTTTCAGATTGTTTTGACGAACAGCAAAGTCAGATGAAATCAGCAATGCAGCAGCCCCATCATTTAATCCACTGCTATTGCCTGCTGTGACTGAACCATCTTCTTTGAAAGCAGGTTTTAAAGCTGCCAAACCTTCAAGGGTTGTATTTCCTTTTACAAATTCATCAGCAGCAAAAACAAGCGGATCCTGTTTCTTGCGGGGCAATGAAACCGGAGTGATGTCTTCAGCGAGTATATCTGCAGATGCAGCAGCTTTTTGTTGAGACCATACAGCAAATTGATCCTGATCCTGCCTGGATATGTTGTACATCGATGCGAGATTTTCAGCAGTTTCGCCCATGGCATCTGTTCCATACAGCGCTTTCATCCTGGGATTGATAAATCGCCATCCAAATGACGAATCATACATTTGGGCATCGCTACCGAAAGGCTGATTGGATTTTGAAATCACCCATGGCCCTCGCGTCATATTTTCAACACCACCTGCAATAAACAAATCACCATCACCTGCCTGTATCGCACGATGTGCATGAATAACAGCAGACATACCCGATGCACAAAGTCTGTTGACCGTTTCACCCGGGACCGTATAAGGCAGCCCGGCAAGTAACAAAGACATCCGAGCGACATTACGATTATCCTCCCCGGCCTGGTTGGCACAGCCAATGATCACATCATCGATCAAAGCCGGGTCCAGGTCTTTGTATTTTTCCATCAGTGCCTTGATGACATGCGCGCCGAGATCATCTGTCCGTAGAGCAGATAAGGTTCCTCTGAAGGAACCAATGGCTGTCCGGATGCCATCTATGATAAAAGTATCCTGCATGCTTTTATGGGTTGATTGTTTTTTGGGTCGTAAATAAGTGCTTTACAGCAACCGCTCAAAAATACGACCTGAAACCTTCTCTTTCAGTATGAGTTTTTTAGCACCATAATGGGTGACTTCTTCTTTGACCAGCCAATGGTCCTCATCATAGGAGGTTAAAACAGTAGTTTCTACCTGATGTTCATTACCCCTCCAAACATCAAGCAGGATAGGTTCCCACTGTTTGCTTTTGACAGACAGATAAGCCGCATCCAAGATGGCATTGACCACATATCCATCGTAAAACGTTTCTTTAGGGGCTCTGTTTTGGTCCAGGGCATCAAACATGTCAGCAAACATATGGTTGTAACCAAGTTCATTTAATTCGTCGCCGGCAGGAAATGTCCAACCTTGATCTGTTTCCGCCTTTTCCGCCATATACCCGGTTCCTTTTCCACTCGTAAATACTTCCAGACCGGTTCGCATAAATCCATTACTCCAGATCGTGCCTTCACTCCCCATAACTTCATCTCTGAGATCGAGACCACCGCGAAACGTCCAGCTCACTTCAAACTGACCGATCGCACCGCTTTCATACCTGACCAATCCGATCGCATGATCTTCTGCATCGATGGGCTTGACCTGAGTGTCGGCCCAGCACATGACTTCTACAGGTCGGATATCTTTTCCGATAAAGGACCTGGATACTTCAATGCAATGGCAAGCGAGGTCGATAATGGCACCTCCACCGGCAAGTTCTTTATTCCAGAACCATTCACTGTGTGGGCCCGGATGTGCTTCCCTGGATTTGGCCCAGAGTATTTTTCCCAGTGCGCCTGAAGCAATTACCTGGTGCGACTTTAAAAATTTGGGGGTATAGACCAGATCTTCGAGATATCCATTGAATAGCTGCGCTGTTTCAACGGCCTCCATCATCCGGTAAGCTTCCGCTGCATTGCGACCAAGAGGCTTTGTACAGAGTACAGGTTTGTGATGTTTTACACAAGCCATGATCGCCTCTTCATGAAGATGATTTGGCAAAGCGACGATGACGGTATCAACCTCCGGATACGAAACAGCGGTATCTAATTCTGTCGTCCAGTGTTGCACATTGTATTGATGGGCAAACGAAAGACAGCTTTCTTCCTTACGTGATTGGATCATGACGATACGATCGCGGTTGCGGTATCCCTGAATCGAATCAGCATAGAAGCGTCCGATAAATCCGGAACCCAGCATTGCAATTTTTCTCATTTAAATTTCTAGGTTATACATCATCAGATAATCGCCGTTGCAGGAGTTTGCTCCTGCAACCACGTGAATTTCAATTGGTAATTTCAATAGGAATATTCTATTGTATTCCTCATGGTCGCAGGAGCAAACAGTTCGGCTACGCTCACTGCGACGCTCCTGCAACGGCCAAATATTCTATTGTATTCCTCATGGTCGCAGGAGCAAACAGTTCGGCTACGCTCACTGCGACGCTCCTGCAACGGCACTCCTTATTATCAGGGCTGTAATTCAGATTAAGCATTAATTTTTTCATTCTTAAACAGGATGGCATAGATCACCATGACCACCGCAGCGATGCCTGCCGGAATCGTCCAGATCATTTTCCAATCCTGTACACCCGCAACATCCGTATAATGGTCATATATTTTTCCGGAAAGCCAGAAACCGACCAGCATACCAACACCATAGGTCGCCAACGTGATCAGTCCCTGCGCTGAGCTTTTGATTTTTTCGCCTGCTTTATAATCGGTATAGATCTGACCGGAGACAAAAAAGAAATCATAACATATACCATGCAGGATGATGCCACTAAACAGCATCCATACGCCGGCACCGGCATCTCCATAGGCGAACAACAGATAGCGGATCGCCCAGGCAGCCATGCCGACAAGCAGGGTGGTCTTTAATCCATATCGTTTTAAGAAAACAGGTAGCAGCAACATAAAGAATACTTCGGAAACCTGGCCAAAGGTCATGTTGCCTGCAGCATTTGCCATTCCCACATTGTTCAGATATAGATTTGCATTCTGATAATAGAAGGCGAGAGGAATACAAATCAATACGGAAGAGAGCAAGAAGACCAGGAAATTTCTGTCTTCGAAAAGGAGCAATGCATCGAGGCCCAGGATTTCACGCAGGGATGGTTTTTTGCCAGCTTCATATTTGGGCGGCGTGTCCGGCAGTAGAAAACTGAAGAAACCCATGAAAGCGGAAACACCGGAAGCCATGTAAAAAGTACTTTGAAGCATACCTTTCGATTCCCACTTAAACAGATAGCCAATCAGCAGGCCTGCAACAATCCACCCAATCGTACCCCATATCCGGATATTGGCAAATTCACTCGAAGGGTCTTTCATCTGCCGGAAGGAAATGGAATTGACTAGTGCTATCGTAGGCATGTACAGGATCATGTAAATCAGGATAAACGGAAAGAAGGAGGCGAACTCTCCGGACTGCGCGGCCAGGTACATCAGCACGGCTCCTGCAAGATGGAGGAAGCCTAATATCCGCTGAGCTGAAAAAAACCTGTCAGCAATCAGGCCGATGATAAAGGGAGCAATAATGGCGCCCAGCGATTGAGTAGAGTAGGCAGCTGAGATCTCATCTCCGTTAGAAGAAAGGACAGTTGACAAATAAGTGCCCAGTGTGACAAACCATGCTCCCCAGATAAAAAACTCGAGGAACATCATGAGGGATAACTTAAAGCGGACAATAGGTGGCATAGTTGGCAGGATTTGCTTTTAATAGAACAGAAGGTCTAAATTGAGAAAAAATAGGTACAACTATCCGAAAAATAAAGTTGATGGCTATATTGCTTAAGTACAAACTTCACGACAACCCACTTTTATGAAATCTAAGGTCTTTTTCAGGCAGGCTGTTCTGCTATCGGTTATCGTGGCAGTCCTGGTTTCCTTCTCCTCCTGTTCGTCTTCAAGGGCATTTAAGTCGTGGGATTTAGATGATGAAACGGCTGGAAAAATAGATTCATTGTGTGGCGCTCAAATGCAACAAGGTCATTTTCCAGGATTAGCTGTTGCGGTCGTTGATGGAAAGAAAAATATCTGGACCAGTGGTTATGGGTATGCCAATCTTGAGAGGAAACTACCAGTGGATCCAGCAGAGCATCTTTTTAGAATAGGTAGCATTTCAAAAACGGTCACGGCATCTGGTCTGGCAAGACTCTATGAGCGTGGCGAGATCAATCTTGATCTGCCGATATCCACCTACTACCAGGAATGTCCCAAACAATTGCGCAACCTCACCCTTCGTCAGGTCAGTGGCCATCTTGCTGGTATCAGACACTACAAGGGTCTTGAATTTTTGAGTAATATCCATTACGACAATGTGACGGAACCGCTGGAGGTATTTATCCATGATACGCTGCTTTGTCTACCGGGTGAGAAGTTCCACTATTCAACATACGCCTGGACGCTTGTGAGTGCGGTGATGGAGAAATCAATTCAGAAAACTTTCACCACGATCATCGCCGATGAGGTCAGCAAGCCGTTGCAGATGGCTGACCTGAAACCTGATGATAAAGACTCTACAGGCTTCAGTCGTGTCACCTTTTATGAATTCCGGGATAGTATTCACCAGGTAACGCCTGTCGTTGACAATAGTAACAAATGGGCTGGCGGAGGATATTTATGCAGCGCAGAAGATCTCGCTAAGTTGGGTTGGGCAATAGCTGCCAGCCGGTATTTGAAAGAGGACACGATGCTGGAGTTTACGCGAAGCCAAACCACTAATGATGGAACCAGGACTAATAATGGAATCGGATTCTTTAGTGGAAGGGATGATAAGGACAGGACTTGGGTTGGGCACGGCGGTGGTTCAGTTGGTGGAACCAGTAAGTTACTCATCTACCCTGAAAAGGATATTGCGATCGTCACCCTGGTCAACCTCAGTAGTGCGCAAATGGATGACCTTGCTGAAAAGATAGCGGACATCATCTTTTCGGCGGCAAATAAAAAATAAGGATTGCCCCTAAATCCTACTTCGACTCCGCTCAGCACATCGCCTAAAGGGGACTTGAATTATTTTTGGTTAATTGATCTTTGAGACGATCCGGATGATCTGTTTCATATGATGTGCCGTTTTGCCCCTAAATCCTACTTCGACTCCGCTCAGCACATCGCCTGAAGGGGACTTAAATAATAATTTTGATTTCTAGTTTTCAATCTTTGAAATAATCCGGTTGATCTGTTTCATATGGTGTGCCATATGATCATTGAAGAAGATAAGCATCTGATGCATCGTCATGCGTCCTGCGAATGGGTGCCTGTAGACCATATGGGATCCGAAGTCTTCCTGATGATTCTCTATCAGGGTGATCGTATCTGCACGAAGAGCTCTCCATTGTTGTTCCAGATCTTCCTGAGAGAGAATAAGCTGCTGCTCCCACATATTGATGTTGACAGGTGCCTTGCGCTTATAGCCGGTCCAGAGTACCAGTTTGATGAGGTAGACACCACCCCATGATTTCAGTTGGAAAGGAAGTAGCGTATCGGGATAAGAAAGTTTTTTTCGGATATAGGCAGTGGATAACTGCTCACTCAGGAAAATGTGATTAGCTGCCTGGGCGACTGACCAACTACCTTGAGAGGGTTGTTGGTTGTATTTTTCATTTGACAGCGAACTGATCAGGTTCATCAGGGCTTGTTTCTTTTCCTCCAGTTTTTCAAACTGATATTGGATCTGTTTCGCTTGACCGGTCATGACTTTGTACTTTCGAGGATCGAAAATAGAGAATAATAAAATAGAATCCATATGTCAACAGATGAGCGGAGACGGTCCGAAGAAAGGATTTACCAGTTTGATGAATCCATTTTTACTCCACGAACAGACACCCGGGTGGAATTGCCGGGCGATGAAGAGGTGATTTTCGAGGAGGTGCAACCATTTGATCAGATATGGATCTGGATCCTGATGGGAATAGAACTCGCTATTCTCGTTATTGCTTTGCTTGCATCAGGTCAGCCGATCTGGACCGTTGGATTAGGATTAGGAGCGATGACGCTGACAATGGCACTGTTGAGTTCGCTGAAATTATACACCAGAATTGATGCTATGGGGGTTCATTTCAGGATGAAGCCATTTCATTTTAGGGAGCAGACGATACCCTGGGAGGACATTGATCAGATCCATGTGCGCAAATATTCACCTATCCTGGAGTATGGTGGTTGGGGGATTCGGTATGGCAGAAATGGAAAAGCCTTTAATGTGCGTGGCAACTACGGTATCCAGATCGTGAAGAAAAACGGTAAGAAAGTGTTGATCGGAACACAGCGTCCGGAGGATGCTGCCGGGCAATTGAGTGCGCATCCGTTGTTGGTGTAGGGGTAAAAAAAAGAGCGCTGAAGGGTATCAGCGCTCTCAATTCTTCTCTTGATGTACGTTCGGGTGGAAAAAAATATTCCAGGTTCCCGTTGCCGGTTAAGGCAAAAGTAGGTTTAGAAAGCTTACTTCTTAGCTGCTTTCTTAGCTGCTTTCTTAGGAGCTGCTTTTTTAGCTGCTTTCTTAGCAGGAGCTTTCTTAGAAGGAGCTGCTTTAGCTGCAAGAGCTGTCTTAGTAGCCACTTTCTTCACAACTGCTTTGCGAACTGCTTTCTTAGCAACTTTCTTAGCAACTGCTTTGCGAACTGCTTTCTTAGCAACTTTCTTAGCAACTGCCTTGCGAACTGCTTTCTTAACAGCTTTCTTAGCTACTGCTTTTTTCACAGCCTTCTTAACTGCTGCTTTCTTAGTTGCCTTCTTAGCAACCGCTTTCTTAGCTGCTTTCTTAGGAGCTGCCTTTTTTGCTGATTTAGCCATAATGAATAATGAGATTAGTTTGTAAATAAATTAGATAGAGTATCTGCCTACATCGGGGCATCGAAAGGACACCTGACACAGCCAGTTTTGTATTCCGTGGAGAGATGATGAGATGATCTATATGAGAGGTGTATGGTCATATTCCAGCACAAAAATACACTTTAGATTTATTTTGTATATATTTTTTGAAAAAAAATTGAAAATATTTTTATCACGCGCGTACGGCATCCAATCCTTCTTTGAAAAAGAAAACGCAAAAAGTGATCCAAAAATTCTGGAACCTCTTCGGACCATCTTCTCGTTATGTAGAATGTAGATTGATAAAAAAGATAACATGTCGTTCCGGAATCTGACACCATCGACCATCATGTCCACCCTCCGCAGGATGGTTCGTCACATCAGTGCACCGCTCCTTTATGCTGCATTGTTGATGTACTATGCATTCAGGCGAAGTGATACCCCAGCCTGGGCAAAGCGAATCGTGATGGGTGCATTTGTATACCTCTTCTCCCCCATCGATGCGATACCCGATATGTCTCCATTCATAGGCTACACCGATGATCTGGGCGTTCTGATGTATGGATTGGTGATGATCGCCGCATACATCAATCAGGATGTTCGTGCGTCAGCCAGACACACTTTGTACACCTGGATTGGACAAATATCAGAATCCCGTTTGAGCAAAATTGATGATTTGCTCTGATGCGTCTGGTCGATGTCTGGTATCTTCGTCAGATGAAATCGACTACACTCCAGGGCCAGTTTTTAAAGTCTGTCATCGCTGTTTTTTGTCTGCTTCCAATCCTCTGGATCGCATGCAAACCCACTTCAAAACCATCCGACGAGCTGATTCCCGCACCTGAAATAGTTGGTGAAGCGATCAGTTTTTTGGGTGATACACTCCTGCGTCCGGAGATCGAAGTAGAAACATTTCTACAAAATGATAGCCTTTTGGAGGAGGCCAGAGCAGTTTTTCTTGAAGACAGCACCGATCTCAGTGCCATTATCTGGTACGGAAGACGACTTGCCTATCTGCACAGATACAAGGAAGCCATCGATGTTTATACCCAAGGAATACTGTCACATCCCGAGTCTCCCGAACTCTATCGCCATCGCGGACACCGCTTCATCACGATCAGACAACCTGCAAATGCCATACATGATTTAAAGCTAGCAGCAACTCTTGCAGCGAATCAGGAGATGGAAGTGGAACCAGATGGTATACCCAACAAACTGGATATTCCCCTCAGCAATCTTCATTTCAATATCTATTATCACCTCGGCCTGGCCTATTACCTCCTGGCTGATTATGCCAAAGCCATCACTTCATTTCAGGCCTCCATGCAGTACGCCAATAATCCTGATCTCGTAGTAGCATCGACCTATTGGTTGTACTTAACCTATCTCAGAACCGGTGACCAGGATGCAGCGAAAGGTTTGCTCACGGACATTCATCCTGATATGGAGATCATCGAAAACGAAGCATACCTACATCAACTCCTCCTTTTCCAGACAGGACAAAGCGAGTTAAATGAATCTGATGCACCTTCTGAATCCACTTCATCAGGCACACAGCAATATGGAATCAGCTGCTGGCTTGACGCAAATGGCCGGCACTCAGAAGCTGATTCCATCCGCAGGATGATCCTCTCAGCGGACGAGTGGCATTACTTTGGATATATTGCAGCGGAGGCTGATGCTGCCAGAATGCTTGCCCAGTAAATAAATGTTATGCGCTACCAATCCATACCCTCGTCGTTGTTTACTGACCGGAGAATAGAATTTGCAAAAAAAATGATTTCCGATTCGGTGGCGATTTTTTGTTCCAATGATCCAATGCCCCGCAGTGGAGATCAGTTCTTTCCCTTCCGACAGGATGTCGCGCTTTTTGCATTGTCCGGACTCGATCAGCCTGGTACTATCATCGTGCTCTGCCCTGACGCGAAAAAAAGATCAAACCGTGAGATCGCCTTCATACTTCCGCAAGATCCTGAACATATGATCTGGCATGGTGAGCGATATTCACATAAACAGGCAAGCGCAGTTTCAGGCATTTCAACGATCTACACCATCGACCAATGGGATAGTATCATGCCTTCCCTGATCCGATCAGCATCCACCCTCTATGCACATCCCCGCCAGGCAGATCGATCAGAGACAGAGGTGAAGACAGAAAATGACCGGATGAATGAAAAGCTGAAGCAGGTCTATCCGGGACATAACCATCTATCGGCACATGCAATACTCACCAGGATGCTCATGCTTAAGCACCCGGTGGAACTCGACCTGATGCGAAAAGCAGTGCAAGTGACAGGTCGTACATTTGACAGCGTACTTCATGACATCAGACCAGGGATGTTTGAATATGAAGTAGAAGCCAGACTCACGTATGAGATTTCAAGACATGGCTGTCAACACGCATTCGAACCCATCGTGGCCTCCGGAGGATCAGCATGCACCCTCCATTATGTACGAAATAATAAGATTATCGGAAAGGATGACCTGGTCCTGATTGATTTTGGTGCAGAATACGCCTGCATGGCTTCGGATATGACACGGACTATCCCGGCATCCGGGAGATTTACGAAACGACAGAAAGCTATTTATACGTCTGTACTTAGTGTATTGAATGAGATTACTGCTGTGATGCGACCTGGTGTTTTGATGAGCGACCTGAATAAAGAAGCAGGTCATCTGATCGAAAGAGAACTGGTCAGATTGAAGATTATCTCCAATAGGGATCTTCGAAAACAGGATCCGGCTGACCCGCTAAGGAAAAAATATTTCATGCATGGTATCGGGCATCACCTGGGATATGATGTACATGACAGATACGATCGTCGAGTGCCGCTGAAGGCGGGCATGGTCATCACCTGCGAGCCCGGCTTGTACATACCCGAAGAGCAAATCGGTATACGCCTGGAAAATGACATCCTGATCACCAGGGGTAAGCCAAAGAACCTGATGGCTGACATTCCAATCGAACCAGAAGAGATAGAAGCATTGATGAATGGCTGATCAAGCCAGACTTCGAAATATCCGGTAAAACATATCGGACATGCTGGTTTGCGCTTTAGCATAGTATTTTTCTCACTCAGGGGAATACATATGCCGGAATGATGTAGGATTTGGATACTTATTGTAATTTGGAAAAGCAAGTCATATCCATGACGATGGTCTACCCCTTTAGCTTTAAACACCCCATTCCAATCACCATTTAAATTCTTACACTATGAATCGAATTTTAGTTTTGCTTATCGCGATGATGGTTCCGATGGCAGGCATCCTCCATGCAGAGCATCTTTCTTCTCATCTGCAGTTTACTGCCTCTATGTCCGGAGCCCAGGAAATTCCTGAAGTCGTATCCGATGCGCAGGGAGTTGGTGTATTTACCCTGGATGAAAATAAAACCACTTTATACATCAATGTTTCACTCAGCAATCTGAGTGGCCCTATTACAGGCATGCACATACATGAGGCAGCCGCGGGTATTAACGGTCCAGTTGTTTTTAACCTTACGACATTTCTGACTGGTAACCGAGCTAAAGGTGCATTGAAAAACATTACCCCGGATGTGATCACCAAATTACTCAATGGAGGATATTACATCAACGTGCATACGGGTCTGAATCCGGGTGGAGAAATCCGCGGTCAGATTGGTCTCGAAACAGATGACCGGTATACTGCATTTATGGCAGGCGTCCATGAGGTGCCTGAAGTCGTAACAGATGGGAGAGGTTTTGGTATATTCCACCTCAATCACGCCAAAACATCTGTTCATATCAAAGTGCTGTTTCTTGGACTGACCAGCGACGTTACCGGTGCGCATATCCATAATGCACAAGCAGGTGCGAATGGACCTGTCATTTTTGATCTGGATCCTTTACTGAATGGCAATACGATCGAAGGTACCTGGGATCCGGGTGCTCATCTGGACGCACTGCTCGCAGGAGAGTTATATATCAATGTACATACAGAAATGAATCCTGGAGGTGAGATCAGAGGACAGATTGCATTGTTACCTGGTGTGACATTTGATGCAACATTTTCCGGTGGCCAGGAAAATCCGGCAATCGATACGGATGGTAAAGCACTTGGTGTGGTCACCGTATGGCCTGAACTCAACGAATTTGAATTTTATATCCTTCATGATAGTCTGAGTGGACCTGTATCAGGAGCACATTTCCACAATGCTGTTGCTGGAACCAATGGACCAGTCGTCATTGATCTCACGGATGATATCAGTCCTGTGGGTAATTTTATTTCCGGTACCAGGCTATTGACGGTCGATATATTCAATACACTCCTCAATGGTGCATATTATATCAACCTGCATACTGCAGCGAATCCTGGTGGAGAAGTCAGGGGACAAGTATATAAGTTTGCCCGCGAAGGATACACTTTTGAAATCAACGGCGGACAGGAAGTGCCACCTGTCACTAGTACAGGAGTCGGTGCGGGTATGGTGAGTATTGACAGAGATCAAACGAATGCGCATTATATGCTTGTGGTGGGTAATCTGGCAGGAACCTTTACTGCATCACATTTTCATCGCGCACGTCCCGGAGTCAGTGGAGGCGTAATATATAATATCACTGCTTCCTTTAACGATTTTGGCGGTGCTTATGGATATTGGGATCAGGGTAGTTCACCTGCTTTTGATGCAAGCCCATTGTTCAGAGCAAACGAAGTGTATGTCAATGTGCATACTGATTTGTTTCCGGGAGGTGAAATAAGGGGTAATATTATCAGATCACAAGATCTGTTTGGAGTACTTCCTTTCGATCCCGGATTTTCAGATGATCTGATCCTGACAGCAACGCTGGTGGGACAGAATGAAAATCCTCCGGTGACGACAGATGCAGTAGCCCTTGCTACCGTTTATTTTGGAACAGAAAAAAATAGTGCCACGATCAATGTCACCGCCACAGGATTATCGGGACCCATTACAGGTGCCCATATACATGAAGGTGATGTTGGAACCAATGGACCGGTGATCATTCCTTTAAATAATGTTGGCAACAGGATTCAGATGGAGGTAAATAATATATCTCCGATAGACCTGATCAGCCTCATGAATGGTGCCACGTATCTCAATATTCATACAGCAGCCAATCCAGCAGGAGAGATCAGAGGTCAGTTAGGCCTTGAACAGGATCTGACATTTCTGGCCTCATTGAGTGGTGCAGAAGAAGTGCCGGAAGTCATCACCACTGGCCTTGGGTTAGCGGTAATACATTATACCATTGGGCAGTTGTCAATTGATATTGATGCACAACTGACAGGACTCAGTAGTGATATTACAGGTGTGCACCTTCATTCAGGTATTCCAGGAGAGAATGGCCCTGTCATCATAGATCTCAGCGATCTGCTGGTTGGAAATCGAATTTCTGGAAGGCTTGAAGTATCGATTGAAAATTTAATTCTCTTGTTTAGCACCAATGTCTATATCAATGTCCATACAGTAAACAATCCGGGAGGAGAGATCCGTGGGCAACTCAATTATTTGCCGGGCGTCACTTTTGATGGTTGGATGTCTCCGATGCAGGAGGTTCCGTTCACTACTTCGCAGGCCAGTGGATTAGCGGTGAGCACTGTTTTTCCGGGATTGTCAGATTTAGTTTTGTGGATGCTGGTTGATGGGGCTTCCGGACCGATAGCAGCAGCGCATTTACATCAGGCGGTCCAACAGACGAACGGTGGTGTGGTGCATGATCTCTCAGGAGATCTCGTCGGAAATACAATTCTCCATTTGGGGACAGTAGAAGATGGTGTGCTTTCTGCATTACTGACCGGAGAAATATATATCAATGCGCATACCGCTGCTTTTCCCGCTGGCGAACTTAGGGGACAGATGTACCGGAGAGCAAGAGATGGATACGGTTTTGATTTTTGTAAAGAGCAGGAACCCGGCACTATTGAAGCACCCGATGCTACCGGATCCGGAATGGTATCTATAGACCGGAATCATAAAAATGTTAGTTTGCATGTAGTGACAGATGGATTGACAGGTGATCTGGCGGCATCACATATACATGAAGCCCCAATCGGTGCCAATGGAAATGTGATCGTTGACCTGACCGCATTATATTCGAATGGTACATTATTCCTGGATGGTGCTGATACAGATACCGCTTTGATCAACAGGATCAGGTCAGGCAATACGTATATCAATGTGCATACAGCTGCGCATCCGGGAGGTGAGATCCGGGGGCAAATCGTCAAGGACTTTTTATGTAGCATTGAAACCGGTGTCGATCCGCTGGCTGATATTATTTCCGATGTGACGCTCAGTCCGGTCCCTGTATTTGACGAATTGAATGTGGCTATTGCGGCGCATAATTCCACTTCATTGTATTTCCGCATCGTCGATGTCAGCGGTAAAATATTATCTGCCGACAGATATGATCTGATCAGGGGTGATAATATGGTAACCTTAAATACATCTTCCTTGCTGCCCGGTTTTTATGTGTTGATGATTACGGATGGGGATGCGGCCCAGGCGTATAAGTATGTAAAATAGGAGATAGGAGGCAGGAAATAGGAGACAAGAAATAGTATAAAGGCGATTAAAAAGGGAAATGGGGCCGCAGCTTTACGTTGCGGCCCTGTTTTATTTACCCATGGAAAAAGGTTATACAACTAACTACAGCGTTTAGAAAGTTTAGTTTTAGCGCCTTTCGACGCTCAAGTTTAGAAAGTTTAGTTGAATCAACCTAAACTTTCTAAACAGTGAGGCCTCATGGCCTCCAACGCTAAACAGATGGCCTGCAGGGCACATCGCTAAACGCTGTTTCCCCTGAAGGGATAATTAACTAAATCTTAAATTCTCCTTATTACACCTTAACAAGGGTAAACGTGTCTTCATGGTATAGATCAAAAAACTAAAATGATGAAAACGCTGACCGTAACCCGTAACAAAAGCTTCGAATGGAGTTTTGGACTGCACGCAGGTATCCTGTTGATTGCATTTCTTCCTTTTGCTCATAAGGCGATGGAGAAGAAACCACTTGAGTATATTCTCGAAATAGGCTATATGGAAGAACTCCAGGAAGTGGCTTCCGGCAGCGAAGGTCTCCAGGCGCGTAGTCCTGTCTTCAACGAAGAGCCAGAGCCTACCATGGACAAACCTGCTGAAGAGCCTATACCCGTAGAAGAAACTGAACCAGTCGAAGAAACAACGATTGCTGAAAACAACAGTGAAGTCATCAGTGATGTCACTGCTGAAGAAGCAACTGATGTTGTCGCCAGTGAAACATCTGCAAGTGGATCAGATACTGAAACCAATGCCAGTGGTGGCGGAAACGGTAGCCCAATCGAGGGTGACCAGGACGGAGCAGCAACTGCCGGTGATGGCGGTGGTGGCGATGGTCTTGAAGGTGACGGTATCATCACCCGAAAAGTCATCTACCGTGAGAACATCACCAGCGTAGCGAAAATGAACGGACGTGTGACCCTGGATATCTGTATCGACAGAGAAGGTAAGGTCATCTATGCGGCCTATGATCCTGAGAAGACTACCATTACTGATAATGAGATCATCAAACAAGCTACCTACCTCGCGGTGCGCTATAGGTTTGAAGCCAAGTACAATGCACCTAAGAAGGAGTGGGGTGAATTGACCTTTATCTTCCGGATTGATGAAGCCATTGCAGCTAAATAAATTGTTTACCCCCTTGCCCCCTCAAGGGGGTAAACAATTTTTCCCACTGTAAAAAAAACGTTGAGCTCAGGTTGTACCTGAGCTCGCGTACGTTAGATCATAAAGGGCTGTGTAGGGTAAACATCATCGATGGTCGTCTTTGACGACAGGGAAAAGACATACCCAACTATGCTCACCCAAACTGCTTCGGCCGCTTACCCTTGCTTCCAAGCTCTGCAACTTCATTGATCCGCCGCTCCCTCGTCTCCGGAAGTTTCGCCATTGCGATCCACTGAAGAATCGCTTTCCTTACAGATTTACTCAAACCGGTAAAAAAGTTTTTGGAACCTTTGTGTTGCTTGAAAGCCTTTTCCAGATCTTTCGGAATGATGAGGTCTTCGGCTTCATCAAGTGAAGTCCAGGAGCCGTTTTCTTTAGCGATTTCGATACTGCGCATGCCTGCCTCTGTCATGAGGCCATCAGCGATAAGGCGATCTATTTTTTCCTTGTTGATCCTGGACCACACGCTCTTTGGTTTGCGCCTTGAGAAAAACTGCATGTACCGGTGTTCATCCAAGGGTATCGCTTTGCTGTCGATCCATCCAAAACATAATGCTTCGTCTACAGCCTCACTCCATGACAGCCCACGTTGACCCGTTTTTACTTTATAATAAACCACCCATACAGATAACTGAACATGATGATGAATGATCAGCCATTGCCGCCATTCTTTCCGGTCGGCGGGATGAAAGGTGTCGGGGGTAGGGTCGGGCATGGATGGTAAATTTTTCAGTAACGAAATTAGAATTAATTGTTACCTGCCGATGGAATCGGCTACAATGATTATTGATTTGTATTAATTTTTTTTTGATTCGACGTACACGGGCTAAGGTGCAACCATAGCCCAACGATATTTTTTTTTGCGGCCTGCGGCCGCGGGAGGAACGGGTACGCATTGTCGTCTCGGTTTCGCTCGACGAATTCACTGTTTCCTGGTATCACTTTCCAAGACGTTGAGCGGAGTCGAAACGTCAATGAGCAGGCGCTTTTTCTAATGAAGAATCAAAATAAAATCTGTGCTCCGAGTAAAAATTCCGGTCGTTGAGCGTAGTCGAAACGACAATCGCAGGAGCAGTCGATCGTGAGGTTGAGCTTGCTCTATTACTTGCCGTTAAAAACGGCTACATTGATTACTACATTAACAATGATCTTTTTGATTTATCAAACGCGGACGTAGGTCAATCTACGCCCAACTTTATTTTTTATTCCTACCCGCCGTTAAAAACGGCTACTTTGAGTATTGCCTTGATAATGATTTTTTGATTTGACTTTCGCGGGCTAAGGTGCAACCATAGCCCAACGATTTTTTCCGCCTGCGGTCGTGGGAGTAACGACTCTAAGTAATGAGGTCCCCTTTAGGGGATTTAGGGGTTAAGAAATCAAAACCTCACCCCCATCGCCAGCG
>JANNSS010000285.1:0-5244 GCA_031402955.1 Saprospiraceae bacterium | reverse complement strand
AAGAAGCCGCTGGATGGCGTTCTCGCCGCCAGCAAGTAGGATACTTATCAGCCCAGATAAAACTCTATTTTTACGCCCTTCAACCAATCTGTGGGCCGTGCTCGAATTCTTCAAAAAGAATCATGTATTCAATAGTCTGTTACTGTTGCCCTATGCATTGGTCATCCGGAGCGTGGTCATCCTCTTCCCGGAAGCGAGGATCCAGGGGGAGATTTTAGGCAGTTGGGGAGGTGACTTCATCACTTTTACCCATACCTGGGAAGCCGGTGAGTTTTTCTTGTCCACGTTCTTCGTGTTTATACAGGCAGCCATTATCAATAGGTTGTTTATAAAGCAAAGTATGATCGGCGAAATCAACCTGTTTCCCGGGCTGTGTTACGTATTACTCACTTCTTTGCATCCCTCCTTTATAGGGATTTCCTCAATATTATTAGCAAATACGACAATGCTGATTGCTTTTGCCTACCTCTTTGATGTGCTGAAAAAGGATCGGCAGGAGGAAACCAGATTCATGGCTGGTTGGTGGCTCTCCGTGTCCGGGCTCCTGTACTCCCCATATTTTACTTTGATCCTGTTTGGCTTGCTGGCGATGAGCATGCTCAAGACCCTCAAGGTCAAGGATATCTTTCAATTTGTGACAGGGTATATCAGCCCTTTTCTGATCGGCTGGATGATCCGCGTGATCGTTACAGGCGATATTAACCCTGTCATCCTGGAGATGTTTAGCTCCTTTGGTTTGCCGGAGTTAGGGGTCATGTACAATCTGGCGGACATAGTAACTCTTTCTGTAATGGCTTTGTTATTGCTGATCAGCCTTTTAGCCTATTCACAGATCATAGCCCGCAAAAACATTCACGCCCAGAAGAAGATTGATACCATGTACGCACTGGTATTTTTTACCCTCTTGATGGCATTTTTTGTCCCCATCATTTCGATCCAATACCTCATGGTCCTGATCGTCCCTTTCTCACTTTTTATGGCCATCCTGCTTCGTGGTATCAGACATCCCGCGATAGCCGAATCGCTCCACTTTATCCTTTTCGTCCTGGCCATTATCACCCAGTTTTTATTTTTGGTGTAAAGGAATGCCGGCTCAATATTAAGCGTATATATTCCTGCGTTTAAGGAATAATATGTTGAAAATCTACCACTGCATGTTACCTATACCCAGTCTGCAGGCATGAGCCAGATGTCTTGGACATATATTGCAGACGACGGTGCTCGTTATGATGTAGGCCTCTTCCACGGGGACAGTACCGGACACCTGATGGTGTATTGCAACGCACGGATAGTCGTCATAGACTTCAGCGTCCTGGCATCAAAAAACTATTCCTTTTTTATCGATGACGAGCTCTGTGACCTGGTCATAGAGGAAAAGGATGGCAAGTTTCTCTATGGATTCAAGGTCGACGAGGTCACCGACACCGCCCGAAACCGCGGCCGACGTAAAATGCTCCATACCGAAGTCCGGCAAAGCCTGCTGATCGGTTTTTTATTTATCCTCATCATTCTGATGATTGGCTGGCTGGTATTTCGTTTTAATAGCTAATTTTGCCGCCCCCATGGTAGAACGATTAGATACCCATATTGAATCCCTCATTTTTGTAGCGCAGCAGCCTGTAAAGCGAGAGGATATCAAGTACAACCTGGAAAATGCCCTCCAGGTCACCGTCGAAGAGACCAGTGTCGATGAGGCTTTGCAACGCTTGCAGGAAAAGTACTGGGATGACAATTTCGCTATCGAGATCGTCGAGGTAGCCGAAGGGTTCCAGTTTGTAACCAAAGGTGCCTACCATCACATCGCTGGAGCTTATCTTAAGCAGCTGACCAAGAGGCGTTTATCAAAAGTAGCCCTCGAAACCCTTGCTATTATTGCTTACCGCCAGCCAGTATCCCGCGCCGAACTCGAACAAATCAGGGGGGTAAATGCTGACTATGCCATCGACAAGTTGCTGGAAAAGGAACTCATCGAGATTGCAGGTAGATCAAGCGGGCCAGGCAAACCACTGCTCTATGCTACGAGCACCAAGTTCATGGATTATTTTGGATTGAGGTCTATTGAAGATCTGCCCCAGCTCAAGGAGTTTCAGGTCCCTGCCGAGGAGATCGGTGAACCTTCTGCCCTGGAAGAGGTTGTATCTTTTGAATTACCACAACCTGAAAATGACAGACACGGTCAACTACTTCCCGCAGACGAATCAGAATAACCTCCAGCCATGAGTGATGCCCTCGTCAATAGAGTGGCCTCCAGCGGCCTGATCACCCTCAAACCTGAGGAATGGGCACCATCTGTCCAACCCCAGGTATTTGATCTCAAAGATTATCTCTTCATGGCCCTGATCCTCAAGGAACAGGATTTTAGGGACAGCATGAAGGCCCATGACTGGGCCCAATACAATGATAAAGTCCTGTGTGTCTTTTGCTCCACGGATGCGATCATCCCGAGCTGGGGATATATGCTGGTGGCTACCATGGCTGCCTCTCATGCAAAAGAAGTTTTTTTCGGAACAACTGATCAATGGACAAGCCGGCAGCTGTTACAACACATCGATCAACTTGACCTCTCACCGTATATTGACCAACGGGTGATCATCAAAGGATGCAGCGATCATGTAACTATCGGACCGGAAATCTATGTTGCCTTGACAAGCAGGCTTGTACCTGTGGTCAAGTCGCTTATGTTTGGTGAACCATGCTCCACCGTACCCGTTTATAAGCGTCCTAAAGGAGCCTGATAATTCAGTACCTTCAACCCGTGTACACAGCAGAATCTATTGCTTCGCTTTTTCCGGATGGGACACATATTCTTCCGGATCCCAATGCACCCGTAAGGCATGTTTGTATCGACAGCCGCAAAGCCGCATGGCAACCCCAGGCTATCTTTCTTGCACTTCAGGGAGCTCGCGCAGATGGCCATCGATATATCCAGGATGCATGGAATCAAGGTGTCAGAAATTTCCTGGTGCAGGAACATATTGACCTTACGCAATTGCCGGAAGGAAATTTTATTCGAGTACCTAATGTGCTTGAAGCCTTTCATGTATTGGCCGCCCATCATCGCGACAATTACACTGGCAAAGTCTTAGCCATCATCGGTAGTAACGGTAAGACATGGGTCAAGGAATGGCTCTATATGCTGATGTATCGCGATCTGTCCGTGTATCGCAGCCCTGGCAGTTATAATAGTCAAGTGGGTGTGCCACTTTCGGTGTGGAACATTCCGTTGGAAACTTCGTATTCGATTATAGAGGCAGGCATTTCAAGCCCTGGTGAAATGATCAGGCTTCAGAAAATCATCAGGCCAGATATAGTAGTGTTCACACACTTTGGTGATGCACATGATGAAGGATTTGGTGGAGACACACATGCAAAGCTGAGTGAAAAATTAATGATGTGTGCAGATGCCACCTCGATTGTATTTCCACATGACCAGCCGTTGGTGTATGATACAGTACGAACCATGTTCCAGGATAAATTTCAATTTACCTGGAGTATGCAAGGCTTAGGACTCATCAATGGTTTCGCCGAAAAGAATGGGGATGTTTCGCATGTGACGGTGCAACTTGAGGATAAACAGTATAACTATAGTCTTCCCTTCACTGGCATTGTGCCTGTGTCAAACAGTCTTGTGTGCCTGACCACGTTTGTAGCGCTTGGTATTCCGATCGAAGGCAGGTTGAAGGGCTTTGAAGAATTGCAGTCGATTGACATGCGCTTGAAGGCAGAGGATGGGATACAAGGATGTGTGTTGATTAATGACAGTTACAGTCTTGATCTTGATTCATTGCAGTATGCACTGGAGAGCCTTGATATTGCAGGGCAGACACAACAAAAGACCTTGATTCTATCTGATCATGCATATGGTCGCCCCGGCATCTATGAAGATCTGGCAAGAATGATTTCAGGAGCCGGTGTTGATAAATTGATCTGTATCGGAAAAGAAGTCAGTGCACTCACACAATTATTGCCATCGATGATTAAAACATTCGCTTACCAGGATGTAGATGAAATGTTTCGCTTAGGAGCCATTGCGGATTTCAACAATGAGGTAGTGTTATTGAAAGGGGCAAGGCGTTTTGGATTTGAGCGCATTGCAAGAAGATTGAGATTGCGCTCACATAGTGCAGTGTTGCATGTGGATTTTGGGGCGCTGGATAATAACCTTCGATACTTTTATAAAAGAATAAAACCCGGTGTCAAAAAGATTGCAGTCGTCAAGGCCAACGCGTATGGTGCAGGAAGTATGGAGGTGTGTCGCTTCCTCTCCTGGCAGCATGTAGACATGCTGGCTGTCGCGGTGATAGATGAAGGGATCGAATTGCGCGAAGCAGGATTATCATTGCCGATCATGGTCCTTAATCCGGATCCGGAAGGCATGGACCTGATCTTACATCACAACCTTGAGCCAGAGATCTACAATGCCCATATCCTGCGAAAATTATTAACACAGTGTATTTACAATCAGGATCCTGCAGTGATCCATATTAAACTGGATTCAGGTACGCATCGATTGGGATTTGGTCCCCACGATATTGATGAATTGATTTCGATTCTGCGAGATCAGCCATGGATTAAAGTAGGCACAGTATTTACACATCTCTCCGGTAGTGATGAGACCAAGTGGGATTCGTTTACACATGAGCAGGTGAGACGCTTTGATGCGATGTACAAAGACCTTGCATTTGGACTGGGATATTCCCCACCTCGTCATGTGTTGAGTACATCAGGAATCCTTCGCTTTCCGGAGTATCAGTTTGAATATGTGCGTATGGGTATCGGCTTATACGGAGTCGGTTTGCCCGAGCATCCGGAACTGACACCAGTGCATGCACTCAAAGCACGAATCCTTCACATCCACCAGATCGAACCGGGAGAGTCCGTCAGCTATTCACGCAGTTTCATCACGGATATACCGCGCACCATTGCTACCGTCAATCTCGGTTATGCTGATGGATTACCACGAGTGGCTGGCAATGTCGGTTGCTCCTTCCTCCTGCATGGCCAGCAAGCCCCGATCATCGGCAGAGTCTGTATGGATATGACGATGATCGATATCACGAATATCCCTGAGACTTCCATCGGAGATGAAGTCACTGTCTTTGACAAGACACAATCTGTCGAAGTGCTCGCGCAGAAATGTGGTACGATCACGTATGAGATCATGACGAATCTTAATCCACGTATACGAAAGGTATACGAGCACGGATGAGAAAAGAAAAAAAGGTACGGACAGGACGCGTCCTG
>JANNSS010000284.1:0-5957 GCA_031402955.1 Saprospiraceae bacterium | reverse complement strand
GGCACTGCTGATTTCGATCCGGGTGCGGGAAATTTCAACATGACATCAGCAGGAGGCAATGACATATTCATTACCAAGATCGATGAAGCAGGTGAATTGGTATGGGCATCTCAATTTGGAAATACAGGTAATGACATAGCTCGTGGTGTAGCGATCGATAGCGATAATAGTATCCTGACCACAGGTCGTTTTGCAACCACCGTTGATTTTGATCCTGGAATTGGTGTAGCAAATCTTAGCTCCAATGGAATGGAAGATGCGTTTATCTCCAAAATGAATGAAGACGCTGAATATGTATGGGCGGTCAATGTGGGCGCAGGTTTGATGGATGAAGGAACTGCAATTCATACAGATTCAGAAGGGCTTGTTTACACGACAGGATTTTTTCAGGGTGCTGCAGATTTTGATCCGGGAGTTGAGGAAAATGAAATGACCAGCTTTGGTGTAGAAGATATTTTCATTTCGGTGCTTGATGCAGATGGCGGATTTATCATGGCCAGGCAAATGGGAGGCTCTGGTCTTGAAAAGGCACATGCGATAGATACCGATACTGCGGGTAATATCTACACTTCAGGATACTTTGCTGAAGCAGCAGATTTTGATCCGGGCAACTCCGATTTTATACTCACCTCAGTGGGAGGACTGGATGCGTTTGTTTCAAAGCTGAATGCGAATGGTGATTTCCAATGGGCTGCCCAATTTGGCGGACCCGACGATAACCGTTGCCTTGATATGGTGGTCGGTGATTCTGCCTTCGTGTATACTTCAGGTTATTTTTCCGGTGCTGTAGATTTTGATCCAGGAGCAGGTGATTTCACACTTACTTCCTTTGGGGCTACGGATGCGTTTCTAGTTGTCCTTCAACCCTGCTACCCGACATACGGTGAGATCAGTGTTACATCCTGCGATACGTATACATCACCTGATGGACTTGAAGTGTGGACTGAATCAGGCACCTATGCAGATACACTCGTCTTGTTCGGTGGTTGTGACAGCATCATTACGGTGCAGTTGACGATTCTCAATAGTACGTCATCTATAATTTCAGAAACGGCTTGTGACAGTTATACATCACCTGATGGTTTGGAGATATGGACCGTTTCAGGAACGTATCTCGACACCTTGGTGAATAGTGTAGGATGTGATAGTATCATCACGGTACAGTTGACGATCATCAACAGCACCAATGCAGAGATATTTGTTACCGAATGTGACAGCTATGTTTCGCCAGATGGATTGGACGAGTGGTTAGTGTCAGGTACCTACCTCGATACGTTGATCAATGCAGTAGGATGTGATAGTATCATTACTGTCCAGTTGACAATCAACAACAGTACATCGACTGAGATCACCGTTGAAGCCTGCGAAAGCTATGCTTCTCCTGATGGTTTGGAAATCTGGACAGTATCCGGTACGTATGCGGATACTATTCTGAATGCCATCGGATGTGATAGTGTGATGACGATACAGCTTACGATTTTCAATAACACTGCTGCTGAGATCACCGTCGAGGCCTGTGAAAGCTTTCCATCACCGAGTGGACAATTCGTTTGGACTGAATCCGGTATCTACAACGACACGATACCTAACACTGCTGGTTGTGATAGTATCATCACTATCAATCTGACAATCAATCTCAATACTTCGTCTACCCTCGATCTCACCGCATGTGATAGTCTGGTTTCACCAAGTGGACAGGTATGGACTACTTCCGGAGTGTATCAGGATGTCATTCCAAATGAAGCGGGATGTGATAGCAATATGATCATCACCCTCACGATCATCAATAGCAGTTCATCTGAAATTACCGTGACCGCCTGTGATAGTTATAGCCTGCCTGGCGGCACACAGACATGGACAGAATCAGGCATCTATCAGGATACGATTCCTAACGCAGTTGGTTGCGACAGTGTGGTTACTGTCAATCTCACGATCAACATCAGTCCTTCCTCAGAGATCACTGCTGAAGCATGTGACAGTTATACTTCACCCACAGGAGCACAAACGTGGACAGAATCCGGCATCTATCAGGAGATCATCCCGCTTGCCGGCGAATGTGACAGTATCATCACCGTCAATCTGACCATCAACCAAAGTGACACCGTGGAGATTGAAGTGGCTGCATGTGAAAGCTATATCTCGCCTGATGGTACAGAGATATGGACGCTTTCCGGAACATATCTGGATACCATTCCGACTGCCGCCGGTTGTGATAGTTTTATGACGATCATATTGACGATCCTTACACCTTCCGCTTCTGAAATTACAATTGAGGCATGTGATAGTTTCAGCCTGCCTGGTGGCATGCAGACCTGGACTGAATCGGGTGTTTACCAGGACACCATCCCTAATGCAATTGGCTGCGATAGCGTAGTGACCGTCAATCTGACAATAATCATCACCCCAGCATCGGAACTGACTGTAGATGCATGCGACAGATACACCTTGCCGGGTGGTACGCAGACATGGACTGAATCGGGTGTCTACCAGGAGATATTTGATACGGCGGGTGAATGTGACAGTGTGGTGACCGTCAATCTGACTATCCATTTCAACACAACTGCTGATCTGACGCTAACGGCTTGTGATAGCTATGCCTCCCCGAGTACTAACTACGTGTGGACGGAGTCAGGGATCTACCTTGATACGATTACGAATGAGGCTGGCTGCGACAGTGTCATGACCATTGATCTGACGATCATCAACCTGGATGCCAGCGTCACACAGGACGAAACACTCCTTATGGCTGATATGGCAGGGGTTAGCTATCAGTGGATCGATTGTGACAACGGAAATCAACCGATTGATGGCGAGACTTCACAACAGTTTTCTGCAAGTGCTACAGGCAACTATGCTGTGATTATAACTTCCGGTGAATGTATGGATACATCTGCTTGTTACAATGTAATCATCGTTGGCACAAAAGATGTACAACTCTTATCTGATTTGAAAGTATATCCAAATCCTGCCAGCGATCATTTTGTCATCGAACCGGGCCGGGTGATTGGTTATGGGGTGATCACGATATTTGATCTGCAGGGACGTGAAGTGTATACAACTCCATACAGTGGAGAGGAGAGGGTAGTGGTACCTTTTGAAGGGCCTTCGGGGATATACATGGTGGCCTTGACCGGGGCGGGTTACCGTATCCTGGGCAAGGTGATGGTGGAATAGAAGGGTATTTACTATGAATTAGTAGAGCAGCACAGGTAATTCAGCCTGGCGACTGCCATCTTCTGCACTGGACTCAAAGAGGATGAGCGTCAGGGTTGAATTCTCACGCTTTTTAGTGATATCAACTGTAAAGCTGAAGTTTCCCCATTCAGGAGCGCCCATATCTGCCGTTACAAAGCCAGTTAATAACTCATCATGGCCGTCTTCGACTACCCAACTGATGGTAGCTTCAAAGACTTGTCCTTTGCCGGAGATCAGAAAAGTGTGGTCACCTGTTCTTTCAACAGTTACGTCTTTAAAGCGCGCATTGGCATAGACTTTTTTACTGGTTGGAGGTGTTGGCATTTCTTTTTCAACCATTAAGGTGTCAGTCTTTTCTTGAACGGGCTTATCTGCAACACGTGAATTGCATCCTCCGATGAGGATAGCGATAAGAAAGTATATTCGATACATAATTCGTTGATCTTTTTTGTGTTGAGAATTTCCCCTGTTGTACATACTACTATTGGTCAAAATGTTTGGCCTGAACTGATGATTCAATTATACTACATTGTACTACCGCGAGACTTGTCCTGTGGTAATAATGAAGATATTGATTAAAATTGTCTTTGAAAAGTTACAAGATCTTTTTTTTCTTCACTCGTGAGTTTTGTCTGATCGATCAGATTGAAAAACTCAACTACATCTTCAAGCGTAAGCAGTCTGCCATCATACAGATAAGGTGTTGAGTCTTTAAGGTGTCAATATCAACATGGTCAGGACAACCTTTAAAGCTTCTATCTGATACTCCTTACAACCGGTCAGATTCAGTTCCGTATCTTTTAATTTTGCCCTGATCGTCGCTGGGTTGATGATGGAAATAGCAAACGGCATGCACTGTATGATACCCTCCATCTTGAAAGAGGTTGATCCGCCTGCAAACCTGCCTTTGGTCATCCGACCTTTGATGCCTATTGCATCAAAATGGCCGGCATTCAGGAACAATTGAAAGGTAGCGGCGAAGGATTGCATCTCTTGCTGACTGGAGGGATCCTTGATTTTAAATTTGTCAACAGCTTGTGGAATAACCGTGTAGCTTTCTCCATTTGTCTCCACACCAATGACTCTGGCCTCATCACCTTTTAATTCAATTCCGCAATACTTCATGATTCAAACTTTTCTGGACAAATGAGAACTATCAATATCAATAGGTGGTATACTTGTTCAAGATACTAATCTTTCTTCGATCGCCGTGATCAAGTGAAGGTTGAGTGAAGGAAGCGAAACTTGAAATTTTCTGAACTAGTGGCCTGGAGTTTTCAATTACATAAACATCACAGACCATTACAGGTATTCATTCCGAGCAAATTTGCCTGTTTTTTTGCCAGGGACCAGGACGACTCTCTTCGTATTTGTTCTTCTTAATATTTATGCTATTCTTGTCTGGAATTCACTGGTGACTGCTGGTTTTACAGTTGTCAAGTTCTGTCTGCGTGATGCCTTTAGTTGTGGTGAGCCTTAAAGTAAAAATAATTTCCGCTAAGACATTGTCACCCCAAGATGCATGCTTAATTCAGATGGCTGCTGCCATCAACCAGATTTACCTACTGGAAATAGTGCGCGGTGGCCATGGAAGAAACTTGCTTGTCCTTCTTTTGTACTCCGCAAACTCGGGATTCTCTTCCATTTTCATTTCAAGCATTGGAATTCCTGAAACGTATAAGATTAAAAAGGTGATGGTGAGCGGGCCCACAATAGCAAATACGCCGTTCGGTACAGCAAGCGCGATAAGCCAGATGCCCCACCATAGCGCGACTTCACCAAAATAATTCGGATGCCGCGTATATGCCCAGAGTCCACGTTGCATCAGCTTGCCCTTATTCGCCGGATCTTTAGTGAATCTGGCGAGCTGGGCATCACCAACTGCCTCAAAATAAAATCCAAAAAGCCAGACCGAAAGGCCAATGTAATCGATCAGGCCAAGCGAAGCCTCCGAATTTTTATTTATCAACAGCACCGGCAAGGCAATAATAAAAAGTAGTGCACCTTGCAACAGATAGACTTGAAGGTATGAACGCAGATAAAACGCCTTGCCCCATTCCTTGTGCCACTTTTGATATCGATAATCTTCTGCTTTGCCTTTATTACGCCCGTAAATATGCGAGGCCAGGCGCAGGCCCCAGATACTGACGAGGAGGCAGACCATCAGCTCCCGCTGTCCGCTGGCACCGGATAGATAAAAAGATATCCACGCCAGAAGAACAAAACCCATGCCCCACGCCACATCAGCAACATCATTTCTTTTTTTGAGCAAAGAAACCACAAACCACAGGCTCATGTAGGCCAATAATATAGCGATAAGAGTTAGATAATAATTCATAGACCAATTTTACTCGCGATAAAGTAATTAACAGCAGACACCGAAGCCGCTAGCACCGCGCCCCACGCCAAATCAACAACTGTAACGAGTAGAGGCCAATCTTTGGCAACTGCCAAATTGGTCAAGTCGTAGGTGGCATAACAAACAAAGCCAAACAGCGCACCAAACAGAATCGCATGAGTCCACGATCTTTTTTCCATAGCCGGAGAAATAACAAATACCACGAGGCCTGCGATGAATATTAGATAAAATATAATTGCCGCGGTCCAGTTCACATCACTCTTCATCAATGTGCCTATTTGAGCGCGATAAAAATTCTTGGCTATAATCCCAAGCCAGAGCATATCAATAGCAAAGAAAACGGGAAGTGCAATTGCGAAAAGTTTTATAAACATAAAAATATAAGATTAATTAATAATTTCCA
>JANNSS010000283.1:0-2762 GCA_031402955.1 Saprospiraceae bacterium | reverse complement strand
CTGACGATGACAGCCTCTGCATCTTTCGGGATGTTTATGCCCTTTTTGATATCCAGCGTCACGATGATGCTGACCATATCTTTATCCAGTGAGACATCGGAAACAGTACCTACATTCATACCTCTGATCATGATCGGTGAGGTCGCGGCCAGTGAGGCAACATTCTCGTAGCGGACATAGAATAGGTTACTTGGCTTTAGGAGGTTTTTGCCCCGGAGAAATTTATATCCCCAGACAGAGAGAGCCACCACCAGAATGGCCATGATGCCGATCTTAAACTCGTTTGATATTTTCACTGAGAGCAGTTTACGCTTGTTTAAATGAAATCTATGAAGAGAGGTTCTTGGGAACAGATCACTTCCATAGGCTTTACAGCCGGCAAAGTTAACTCCCCCGAGCCGATGCTCAACCTATTTTATACAAGTGAATTTTAGGCCTTTACACGTTGTCCGGCCTTGTAGGCTACGATGAAGGCTCCATCGAATCCGTTGGCTTTCAAGGCAGACAGGCGAGGGCGTGCTGCTTCAGCACTGCTGAAGTACCCGACGAGGAATTTATACATCTCACCCTCCTTGATCACCTCCAGGTCATCTATGTTGTGGTATCTGGCATCAATGGTGGATTTGGAAGAAGCGGCTATCTGTATGCGGTAGGCAACCTCCAGACTCCCTTTGGCACTGGTTGGGGCCTGGGCATCGTCAGTGTTGGCGGCCGGACCATTGGTTGCTTTTTGTGGCGTACTGGCAGAAATATCAGGCTCCTGGTATTCTTCCACTTCTTTCTTATAGCTACTGAAAGCCTTCAGGATGGTGGAAGCCATTTCCTGCTGGTTTTCTTTTTTCATCAGGTAGTTTTCATCCGTATCGGTGCTCAGGAAGCCCGTTTCGATCAACACACTAGGCATTGTCGTCTCCCGTAGCACAAGGAATCCAGCCTGCTTGACACCCCGGCTCGGCAGCCTCGATAGCTTTTTAAACGCACTTTCCACATGCGTGGCAAAAAGGATGCTCTGCTCCAGGTGCGCATTCTGGAACATGGTCAGAATGATATGGCCCTCAGGGGAGTAAGGGTCAAACCCCTCATACGTCTTTTCATAATTGTCCTCCAGGAGGATGGCAGAGTTCTCCCGCTTGGCCACATCGAGGTTATCCTCAGCACGATGCAAGCCCAATACATAGGTTTCAGAACCGGTTGCCCTGTTGCGGACACTGATATAATTGCAATGAATGGAGATAAAAAGATCAGCTTTATTGCGGTTGGCAATGGCGGCACGTTCATTTAAAGGGATAAACACGTCAGTATCCCTGGTATAGATTACCTGGATATCCGGATACTGGGCCTTAAGTTTCTTGCCGAGGTCGAGGCCAATAGACAGGGCTACTTCTTTTTCTCTGGAATGCTGACCATTACAGCCCGGGTCTTTGCCGCCATGGCCCGGATCAATAACTACTTTCCTGATTTTATAGGGGACCTGGGCCTCCAGAGATATCGAAAAACCAAAAGATAACGTTAAAACCAAAACTGCGGTGGACAGGATACCTGACATTGACGTTTTACTACCGTTCCAAACTTTCATACCTTTGACCATATGGGTAACATTAGCAAAAGTAGTAATATGTAAGTAAATGTTCAAATGCATTTTGTATAAATTTTTATACATCAAGCTCATTTGGGCGGCAGACCGGACCGACTACTTCCAAACGATACATGTTAATGGCTTATTTTTTGAATGCTAAGGTGCTTTTGACTCTTTGAAGTATATCAACCACATACTCATCCTCCTGTTCTTTTGTGCGATGGCCACTCCTGGCTTTGCGCAGGATACCTTGATCCATAAGGCACTACTCAAAGGGTTGATAGACAGTCTTTTCGAAGATACCATCGTCCATCAGCCCCCCGCTATTACCCGGAATCCTGAAATCTTCATGTCCCCGGACAGCCTGGACGCTACCGTCGAATATGGATCTGTTGATTCCAACTACCTGGACAATGTCAACCGAAAAGTTCACTTGTTTGGTGATGCCTATGTCCGCTACAAAGATCTTTCGCTCAAAGCTGACTATATCGTCATTGACCTCGATAGTAGTATTGCCACCGCCGAAGGATTGCTGGATAGCGTGGGAAAACTGGCAGGCATTCCCGAATTCAAGATGGGGGAGGAGTCCTTTACTGCGGAAAAGATGCGCTACAATTTTGTCAAACGAAAAGGCATCATCTACAATGCAATCACCAAGGAAGGTGATCTCACGATACATGGAGAAAAGACAAAGTTTGTCGCCGGAGGTGTTGCCGAAGGACCTGACGATGATATTCTTTATGGCTCGCGCGCACTGATCACTACCTGCGATCATCCGGAACCTCACTTTGGAATACGCGCATCAAAAGTCAAAACAATACCTGACAAACTCGCTGTGATCGGTTCTTCCAATATGGAATTGTTTGGTGTCCCTACTCCGATCTGGTTACCCTTTGGTTTTTATCCAGTTTCTGAAACACGATCTGCAGGCCTCATTCTGCCACGGGATTATGAACGGTCACCACAATTGGGTTTTGGTATACGTGATATCGGGTATTATTTTCCGGTGAGTGACTGGGCGGATGTCAAATTGCTCGCTGATATTTACTTCAATGGAACGTATGGTTTAGGTGTCGCCAGTAATTATGCTAAGAAGTATAAGTACAGGGGCAATGTAGCATTACGTTATTCATACCGGATTACGGAGCCTTCAAATGATTACAGGGAGAATATTGAAAAATCATTT
>JANNSS010000282.1:0-9953 GCA_031402955.1 Saprospiraceae bacterium | reverse complement strand
GGCGGCATGACGTTATCCACAAAATAATGTGGATTCAACAAAGAAAGAAAAAAGTAGCAAAAAAGAAAGAAAAGTGATGATGATGGTGATAATGATTAACTTAGTTCATCAATTATACTGTCCTAAGAAAGGGGGAGAGATTATGATTGGTGTACATTCCACAAGGTCCTCCCAGGTGATTGTAGATAACTTTATGAATATACCTATACAATCACCCATTCCGGCTACAAGGGGAATCGATATCAGCCAACCAGCCAGCACTTACATTGCTCATAATGAAATTTACAATGGATTCATGGGTATCAGTATATTTGGCAGCGGGGTGGGTCTTCGAATTGAAGAAAACAATTTGTATCGATGGCTGACCACTGAAAATAATGTGGGAATCAATTTGCATAGAATCTCCAGCGTAGCACTCAACAATCGAGTCAGGGAGAACGAACTGGAAATCACAGGTGGCCGAAAGGCTGTTGGTATTTCTATGAATGAAGTCCACGCATTAAACTTGTTTCACAATACCATCGATTTTTTACAAACTGAAACACTTCCAGCCGGAACAGAAAATGCAGGAATCAGTGGGATGCAGGTTTATACAAGTCTACTTGGAGAAAACATCATCAATGGAACCGCACATTATAAAATGCGGGATAAGAATGCCGGCATTATAATGACCAACTGCATGGCAAATGATCACAATTGCAACGAAACAGATGATATGTACTATGGTCAATGGATCATCAGCATGAACATGGCGACTGATTTGAAAAGCAATGAATTTTATGATGCTACCAATGGTCTGGATTTATTCAGCCCAGTTGAATTAGGAGTCCAAAAGCATCATGCAAATCAATGGCTGGGATCATATTCAGGATTTGGGGCTTATATCGGTGGATCCGATCCTGAAAATACAGCCTTAAATTCCCAATTCATTGCTGATGATAGTGATATATCCCCTGGTGGGATTTTGATACCTTCTATGATTGGCCCAACGACAGTTGAGGATGATTGGTTTGATGATCAAGATGGTGTAACTGGAGGGGTTGTTTGTACCGATTATCCAATTCCTACTCCCTTCACAGATACATTAGTAGATCTTGTGCGCCATGCATTTGTATTTACAGACTATGAGGATGAAATGAACTGGATGCGTAAAGCAGATATCCTGACTTTCCTCCACCTGTATCCAGCCTATCTATCCAATACTGTACTCGATAGTTTCTTTGACGCGGAGTCGACCACACCACTGGGTGAACTCATATGGGCACAATACCAAATGGGTAAAATGCATGGTATTGATCCGGATATGCCTGAGACGGATTCACTGGTATTTGAATACATTAGTCAAGTTCGCGTACTGGATTCTCTGATTGAATTAAACCCATATAATGTAGCGGCCTTGAAAGCCCTGAGAGTGCTAAAGATTGATACGCTGGCTAGCCATATGAACGATTGGCTGGGCATGATCGATAGCCAAGTCAGTGATACAGAGGATTCCATTGATGTTGCTCTCGCTGTAGTGGACAATGTCACACCCTCCAACCTACAGGAGACTGATCTGCAAACTGTGCTGATGCTGAGAGGCGGACATAGTAAAGGTGATAGTCTGACCACTGCTGAATTAGGAGGTGTCTATGCGCTGGCCCGTCAATGCCCCTGGCTGGGTGCAAGAAGTTTGTCTGAAGCACAGATTCTCTACAGTGTTATCGCTGATAGTATTTTTACGCATCGTCCTGGCGAATGTGCCGAACTGGAGCCTTTTATGATGATCGAAGGCAGAAGCGATAACTCAGGTTTGGTAAATGAAATTCGGATCTTTCCCAATCCTGCATCCGATCTCGTATATTTACAACTTCCGGACTGGGTCGAAACTGTAGAAATACATAGTCTCGATGGTAGATTGTGGAAGCAGGCATATATCCCTGATGGCGGAAGGTATACGATCAATGTCAGCGAAATCCCTTCCGGCATATACACCCTAAGAGCTCAGGGTGGAAAGAAAGTAGAAACACAACAAATGTCTATCACAAGATGACAAAACGAATTTTGCTACTTTGGCTTTATAGCATGGCCTTTGGCCATGCTATAAGTCAAAGAGAAGGTGATTCCTGGGTAATCGGATATACATGGAGACCGAATCCAAATTACTCAGTTCTACAATTGGACTTTACCTCAGGAAATCTCGAGGTAAAGAGGATGTTAGATGAGTATTCTACTACAGCAGAAACCTGCAGTACTATTTGTGATGACGAAGGCAATCCATTAATCTGGACAAATGGTATGCTTATCCGTGGAAAGGGGTTTCAGATGATTGAGGATACCATCTCTTATGTGCCTGATGATTTGGCTAATACAAAACCGAGTTTTTGGATTTGGTGGTATTATGAGGAAGCAATGTATGCATTAGGATTTCCGGTCCCCAATGGAGCCATAATTTTGCCGGACCCTAGTGACACCAGATTATATCACGTTATATATCAATTCAGTGAATGGTTTAATGATGATCCGCGAGGTTTTATTTGTTCTAAATGGCTAACCGCATCAGTCCGTTTGAATCCAGATAGCACCTTCACACTTCTTTCAAGGGATATACAAATAGGTATTTCAGATGTTTTCTTTCAAATACCCGTCAAAGCTGTACGTCATGCGAATGGTCGCGATTGGTGGCTTTATATGTTGCTTCGAGGTTCTAATCAATATCAATTGATATTGCTTGACCCAGATGGATTTCACTTTATGGGATTAATGGATAGTGGTATTACAATGCCCCATTCATTGGGGCTAGCAACAATCTCCCCAAACGGAAATTATATGGCTTTCGGTGTTGCTGTACTCAATAGTGATGATCAATTTGTGTTTATTTATAATATCGACAGATGCACAGGATCGCTTTTATTCAGAGACTCCTTTTCCATTGTTACACAGCTATGGCCTGGTTTCGGATTCTCCCCTTCAGAAAAATTCTTATACACCTCTTCGGAAAGTATATATTTATGGCAATTTGACATGCAGGCCAATGATGTCGGTGCCTCCCGTGTACTCGTAGGCGAATATGATGGTTTTGTACACGGGTCTGGTTTCAGCACCAGGTTTGGCCCTATCATGCAGACTCCTGATGGAAGATTGTATGTTGTCCCTACCTCTGGTAGTAATGAGTATCTCCATGTGATCGACCGACCTGATGAGCCAGGCACTGCATGTAAGCTCCGGCAGCATTCAATCAACCTAACAGTACCCCAGGGCCGCAGTGCTCCAAATATCCCTAACTACCGTCTCGGCCCACTCGATGGTAGCCCATGCGATACACTCGATATTAACAACCTGGCTACTTCCCGCTGGCGCTGGGAAGTAGATGAGACAAATGATCCTCTGACGATAAGATTTACAGATCTATCCTTTTATGAGCCTGATACATGGGCATGGGATTTTGATAATAGCCAAGGTGCAGATATTCCTTCTCCGATACATACCTTTCCACATTATGGCCTGTACCATGTTTGCCAGACCGTTGAGAATCAGTATAACAAAGACAGCACCTGCCAGTGGATCGAACTATTGCCAAATGTATCCGTGGACGATCCCAGATATGTTCCTTTTTCTGTTACCCCCAATCCGTTCAACAATGAGTTACGCATCACACGACATGCCGATGGATTTACAACCGGAGAAGTGATCATCACCGACCTTCAAGGCACGGAAGTACTTAACACGGGTAGGATTCCTCTGCCGATTACACTAGAGCTAGAAAACCTGCCAGTAGGTATGTATATCTGTACAGTGCGCGAAGCGGATGGCAAGATGACGAGTATGAAGGTGGTGAAGGGGGAATGACATTTCAGGTTAATGACAGGTGAAAAGGTATATTAATCTGGACAAGCCCACTGCCAATCATCTAAAGGATAGGAACCCTTTGTATAGGAGTAATGCCACCACTCCGTGCGGATAGATTGAAATCCATGTGATTCCATCACCTTTCTCAAAAGCTTACGGTGCTTTAGAATATGCTCAGGCAACTCCTGAAAATCACGATGTGCTCTGGGACCAAAAAAATCATAGGGCGTCCCCATATCAATTTCTTTCTTTAGCAGATCGGCCAGGGTGAGATCAATGGCGACGCCTCTGTTGTGCATAGAGCCCTCCGATGGTGGAGCTACATAATTTCTGTCAGGGACTTTGTCCCATAGTTTTTGCTGGGCAGGTCTCGGTCGGTAGCCGTCAAAGAGTTTGAGTTTGTACCCTTTCAATAGTAGCTCTGCGTTTACTTTAGACAAAGCGATGGCCACTTCCGGGCGCAAAAACATACGGCCACATGAATAGATGACCTCCTTGACAAAATTGTCTTTAGTAGCGTATTTGATATCGATGACATATCCATCTTCGACTTTGAGCTCTGTCCATAGCGTGGTATCATAATCCGTATTGACTTTTTGAACGACGGAGATGGCCACAGGTTCCGGAGGAGGTTCCATTTTATGATCCCTTTTACATGAGGTAACTATTCCGGTTACCAGTAAAGTCAACAGAGCTATCCAAAACCTTCCGGAATTACACGTCATAGGATTGAAGGTAATACAAGTATTCCTACCCCATGTCAGCCAAATTCATGACATCGTCTAAATAAATCCGTCCGGCGTAGGGCAGGAAGTACATTAGTATCCGTTCTAAAAAACTGAATCAAATGAAACCTGCACACCTGCTCCTTCTGACAACCTTACTTACGGTGTTGTCCTCAAACATGGTCCGGAGCCAATCGACCTCCAATCACGGGAATAAATTTGAACAACTCGGGACCTTGCTCCCTACCCCCAATACCTACCGGAATATGGATGGCAGCCCTGGCCCGGACTACTGGCAGCAAAGGGTAGACTATGACATCGAATGTGTCCTGGATGAAAAACTAAACCAGCTTCGCGGACAAGAGCGGATTACTTATTACAATCAATCACCTTCCACACTGACCTACCTGTGGTTGCAGCTGGATGAAAACGAACATAGTCCCGAATCTGACAAACACAAAATGGACTCTAAGCAGATCACAGGTGTGATGAGCGAAGACGCCCTCCGGATGCTAGAACCATGGCGTGAACTCAATCAGCATGGTGATAAGATCATCTCCATCCTGGATGAAAACCAAGTTCCGCTCCACTATACCATCAACCAAACCATGATGCGTGTTGACTTGCCTCATCCGCTGAAGCCCGGTGAACAGTATGCATTTACGGTAAGCTGGTACTATAACCTGATCGACCGCATGAACACCACGAGCTGGGGACGCGGAGGCTATGAGTATTTTGAAAAAGACGGCAACTCACTGTACACCATCGTACAATGGTATCCGAGACTATGTGCCTATACGGATGATGCAGGATGGCAAAACAAACAATTTATTGGACGTGGTGAATTTGCATTGACATTTGGAAACTTCATCGTAAAAATGACAGTACCGGAAGATCACATCGTCGGTGCCACAGGTGAATGCATCAACTATGCGCAAGTATTGAGTCCTGAACAATATAAACGATGGAAAGAATCGCAGGCCGGTACTGAGCCATTTGAAATAGTAACCCTCGAAGAAGCCACGAAGGCCGAGAAAAACAAAAATCCAAAAGGAACAAAAACATGGATCTACAAAGCTGAAAATGTGCGGGATTTTGCGTGGACATCGAGCAGGAAATTTATCTGGGACGCGATGCCGCACTACAATGAAGACGGCAAGCGCGCGATGTGCATGAGCTATTATGCCAAAGAGGCCTACCCTATCTACAGCCGTTACTCCACCAAAGCAGTAGCACACACATTGAAGGTGTATTCCAAATATTCAATTCCCTACCCATATCCAAGTGCTATATCAGTCGAAGCTGCCAATGGAATGGAATATCCAATGATTTGTTTTAATCCGGGGCGTGCGGAGGAAGATGGAACCTATACCGAATCGTCCAAAAATGACGCGATCTCCACAATTATACACGAGGTAGGCCATACGTATTTTCCGATGATCATCAATAGTGATGAGCGGCAGTGGGCCTGGTTTGATGAGGGACTCAATTCGTTTTTACAATTCCTGGCAGAGAGCGAATGGGACCCTAACTACCCGCATAAGTTTGGACCGACAGATGTCATCACCGGATATATGGCCCAGCCTAAAAACAGTCTTGAGCCCATCATGACCAACAGTGAAAACATCATCCAATATTTCGCAAACGCATATATTAAACCTTCCTGTGCACTGAACATCCTGCGTGAAACCATCATGGGGAGGGAGAAATTTGATTATGCATTCAAGACTTATAGCCAAAGATGGGCCTTCAAGCATCCAACACCTGCAGATTTTTTCCGGACGATGGAGGATGCCAGTGGTGTAGACCTGGATTGGTTTTGGAGAGGCTGGTTTTATGGCATCGATGCGGTGGACATCTCTCTTGACAGCATCAAATGGTACAAAGTAGATCTTGACAAAAATCCGGAGCGGAAAGAATACACACAAACACATAAAGCAGAACCTCCTGCTGACCATATTTCAAAGACGCGGAATAAAGAAGCAGGTATAAAATATGCCATAGATGAAGATCCTGAGCTGCGGGATTTCTACGTCAGTTACAAGCCATGGGAAGGTGCTGACAGTATGACCACATCAACAACATGGCTCTATGATGAAACCTTTACAGAAAAAGAAAAGCAAGAAAAATTTGGTAACAACAATTATTACGAACTCTTCTTTAGCAACAAAGGTGGCCTGGTCATGCCGGTGATTATCGAATGGACATTTGCAGATGGCACCAAAGAAGTCGAAAAGGTTCCGGTAGAAATATGGCGTAAGAATGAAACGAAGTTCAGAAGAGTCTTTGTGAAAACTAAGGAAGTGACCGGTATCGTTATCGACCCCTACAAAGAGACAGCCGATATCGATGTTGAAAACAACAACTGGCCTGTGAAAGAATTGCCTTCAAGATTTCAGGTGTATAAGCAGCATAAGCAAGAGGATGCACCTAATGCCATGCAGCGGAATGAGAAGAAGAGTTAGCAGTGAGAAGTTAGCAGTTAGCAGTTAGAGCGCAGCGAAGATCCCGCCCCGTGCGGGCTGCGGGATAGCAGTTAACAGGTAAACTAAATGACTTCCATGTACTCTATTTATTCGTTGTACTCCGTGCGCTCCGTGCGAAATAAAAAAAAACAAAAATCTTACAGTGCAGTCATGACTTTGGATTGCCTGAATATACCCTGGTTGTTTTCTACTCTAAGTTGATATACGTAGTTTGATACCGGCAGGCTAAGTGATACCATATTGATGTCGAAAGAATACCGGCCGGGGTCCAGTCCTCGTTTGCTCAATTCGGTAATCTTATTTCCAGAGAGGCTCCATATCTCAAGGAAGGCATCCCCCGATTGAAATAATTCAAAAGGAATTGTACTTGCCTCGCTATACGGATTGGGATGATTCTGATAAAGTTTAAATTGTCCACCGGTCTCCGGTTCTGCTTGTGCGAGGGAGGTCAGTCCTGAGCCTTGGATGGTGACTTCGAGATAGGAATCATATCCTCCAGTATCCGTATTTGCGGTGAGGGTGGCTAGCTGATAGGCATATCCATCTGCGAAAACACCGTCGCTGTTAAAGGATAATGGATCCAGGCCTTTGGTATACAAGGATGGATTGGCTGCATAGATGGCATTCTTTTCAGCAATGGGGTAAGTCAATTGTGAGATCGCTGCGTATACAGAACTAACATAAGCCTGAAAGTGAATATGACAGATGCGGCCGTTGTACCAGCCCGGGAGAATAGAAATAAAATCCACCTCGCCATTGGCATCTGTTATCTGGTAGCCGCGCATATACGTTTTGCCGGTTTCGGCACCGTATCCTGAATACAATCCATCTTTGTCACATGCCCAGATGTTCACCCTGACATTGGGCATTGGCAGACAGTTTTCGAGGCCTATGATTTTTATTTTCTGATGGAGTAACACACCAGTCCTGTCCTCACGTACATCCTGTCTGAAGAACATCTGGTTTTCGGTTAGGTCAAGTGGAAACGGACCAGCTGTTTCGGCAGGTATGAGTGCACAATTCGGAGGCAATGGACCTGACGTCAGCGCATTGGATGATGAAGTAACCTTGCCTGATATCATGGAGGCAGCACCTGCAAGTCCTATTCCTCGCAAGAAATCTTTGCGTTTCATGTGGTGTGTGATTTATGAAAAATATAGTTAAAGATAGGATGCGACTCAACACTTCAGTCACAAACGATGATAAATGTTAAGTAATATCTGTCAGGTGACAGTTTTTACTTCATCAGAATTACAATTACTCGAAGTGCTCCAGAAAAAAAAATAACGAATAACCTAAAATAAACGGCCTTGGCCGTTGCAGGAGTTTGCTCCTGCAACCATGAGTATTCCAATTGGGATTCTCGATAGGAATTTCGTAAGGTATTCATGTGGTCGCAGGAGCAAATAGTTCGACTCCGCTCACCACGACGCTCCTGCAACGGCATAAGAGACGCGATTAATCGCGTCTCTACATATTATGTTCATGCCAACTGCATACTGAAGACTGCTTACTGCTAACTTCTAACTTTCAGCAAGGGTGCGATGCAGATCAGTGCGCGAGCCCTGGATAGCCGGGAGGACCGCTGCCAGTAGGCCAACGAGGAGAGCGCCGCCGATGATCCACCATTCCTGTGGGATCCAGAGTAAGCCGGAGAAGCGGTACTTATAACCTTTCTCGAGGATACTACCCGCTAATTCCATTCCGAGGTGGCCGGCTAATAAACCAATGATGAGGCCCAGGATGGAGATCCATAAACCTTCTGCAATGATCATCTGGAATAGTTTGCCGGGACCTGCACCTCCTACACGAAGCAAGGCCATTTCATAACGACGCTCTTTGAGAGAGGTGTAGAGGGAAATGAAAATGCTGATAGCTGCCACGATGGCGATCAGGATAGCGATGTATTGTAAGGCTTCTGTTCCACTGCCCATCATCGAATAGAGTCTGTTGATTTCCATGGCGGGGGAAGCGGCCATGAGGCCTGTGTTAGCGTTGATGTTACGCAGGAGGTTAAGGGATTGGATGTTTGTCCTTGTTTTAAATTTCACGAGAACGCTGGTGATTTCTTTATCCGGTTGTGTGCGTAATTCAGCGATAATAGAATCTGTAAGCACTTGTGCTTCGGACGAATCTATGGCCACTACAGGCAAGGTAGTGTGATTATGTTCTGTATCACTATGCTTATGTCCGTCATGTCCGGCAGTTTCATGATCAGTTGTAGTAGAGTCGTGCTCGTGCACTTTCCAGACTGTTTGAGGTGTGGTGAGGATCAATTGATCAAGCACTGTTCCTGTAGGTTGGAGGATGCCTTTTACGACGAATGGATGTCCATGATCATGTGCGAGATCGGGGTTGTCTTCAAGACCGTGGGTGGAATAGAATTCATCACCAACATGCAAATGTAATTTACCAGCTACATCAGCACCTGTCACAACATCAAAATCATTTTTAAAAATGTCGCCTTCCACTTGTGTCGCACCGTAAAATCTGAAAATGGAAGGTGTGGTACCTGCTATACGAAATGCACCATAGCTATCGCCTAATGACAGCGGAATAGAACCCGAAAGAAGAGGATGTTTAGGATTCAGAAATGGAGCGACCTCACCGATCGGAATATTGCCGGTAGGAGCATCGATGTGGTACATGCTGTTGAGAATGAGCTGGAGCGGACTTCCCTTAGCGCCGATGACCAGGTCGATGCCGGCCAGATTATTTTCCAGTCCTTTTTTAAACTGATGGTTAAACAGCGTCAGGAAAGTAATCAGGCCAATGCTCAATGCAAAGAGTAATACACTCATGATGCTGTTGAGCGGTTTGGCGAGGATGTTTTTCCAGCTTAGCTTGAAAATATTCATTCAGGGTTAGTGTGGTTAGGTTAAGAACACTTTCTTTTCGATCATTGATTTGATCC
>JANNSS010000281.1:0-5858 GCA_031402955.1 Saprospiraceae bacterium | reverse complement strand
GAAAAATTTCGCTACCTCCAAAGCCAAAAACGACTGGGTACTTTCCCTTGATGCTGATGAAGCCCTTACCCCTGAACTCAAAACCTCAATTCTGGCTATCATTGACAACCCGCAAGCCGATGGTTATACTATCAACCGACTAACCAATTACTGCGGCACCTGGGTCAGACACAGCGGATGGTATCCCGATGTCAAACTGCGGCTCTATAATCGCCAGAAAGGCTTGTGGACCGGCATCAACCCACACGATCGGTTCAGGTTAAATCTCGGATCCAAAATGCAGCACCTCAAAGGGGATATCCTGCATTATTCCTATTCAAGTGTTTCTGATCACATCAAACAAATAGACCGATTCAGCACGATCGGAGCGATTTCCATGCACAACCAGGGTAAACGCTCAAGTATCCTTAAGATCCTCTACAAACCAATGGCCAGGTTCCTGAGACATTTTGTTTTCAAAGCGGGATTCCTCGATGGACTTACGGGTTATACAATCGCCGTGAATAGCGCCCATGCGGTCTTTCTCAAATACCTCCGGCTGTACTATCTCGAAAAAGATAAATCCATATGACCATCCTGCATCTGTCAACACCTTTAAGCTGGCGTGGAGGAGAACAACAAGTAGCCTATCTCGCTATGGCTTTGCAATCGAAAGGAATTGAACAAGTAGTCTTGTGCCCTATTGGCTCCGTGCTGTCAGCCAGGATGATGGAGGCATCTGTGCCAGTAGCCACATTTGAAAAGCGGGGATTTATGGACCTGCAGCTAGCCCGGAAGATCTTTAGACTTTCAAAGGGCAAACATTTTGATATTATCCATTGCCATGATTCGCACGCGCATAGTGCGGCGGTATTGACAGCAGCACATTATGGTATCTCTACACCCATTATCGTCAGCAGACGAGTTGACTTTCCGGTATCCTCGAATCCATTCTCGAAATGGAAATACAATCACCCCGCGGTGAAAAAGATTATCTGTGTGTCAGATACTATCCGCACTATCACTGCGCCTGCCATAAAGGATTTATCCAGGCTGTCTGTTGTACATTCCGGAATTGATCTTTTGCAATATAGCAATGCATCCAAGGAACGACTATTGATTTCCGAACTAGGCCTGGATCCAAAGACAAAACTAGTGGGTAACCTGAGCGCACTCGCCGACCATAAGGACTATCCAACCTATCTACGGACGGCTGCAGAAGTGATCAAAGCAGATCCAACCATACACTTCATCATCGCCGGCCAGGGCCCGGAAGAAAAACGCATCCAAAAAATGATCCGTACTCTTCATCTGGAAACCAATGTCCATATGCTGGGTTTCAGAAAAGACATCGTGGACGTGATAAAATCGCTGGATCTCTTCCTCATCACGTCAAGGACAGAAGGGCTGGGCACGATTGTCCTGGAAGCATTCGCAGCAGGAGTCCCCGTAGTCGCCACCCGTGCAGGAGGCATACCCGAGATGGTGGAGGATACTGTCACCGGTTTACTCGCTGAGCCCGGAGATATTGAATCCCTTAAAAACTCGACACTTCGTATCCTGGGAGATCCTATCCTGAAAAACACGTTTGTGCAAAATGCAATGACGCGCGTACAGGACTTTTCGTATCAAGCTACAGCGGAGAAGACGCTGGAGATTTACAAAAGGACTATATAGTCATCGGCAGTTGCAGGAGTTTGCTCATACAACAACCAGAAAAAATGGCCATGGCCGTTGCATGAGTTTGCTCCTGCAACAACGAGAATTCCTAAAGGTGATTCTTGTTAGAATCGCGGTGGTTGCAGGAGCAAACTCCTGCAACGGCATCATCCATAAGTGTGAGGAAAACATCCCACCTTCAGGGGGGATCGCCCGTATATGGGCGAGGGGGGCCAAGGCGAGGGGGATGTTAAGTCTTACCATTCCTCGTCCTATTCTCCTGCTCCGGCACCTTCGGATGTATCTGTCCCTTGGCAGCTATGTTTTTCATCACCGTCTCGATAGCTTTCTGCAATTGTGTATCAACACCCTTGGCGAGCATTGTAGGATCTTCCTTGACTTCGATATCCGGATCTACCCCATGTCCTTCCTGAAACCAGGTGCCATCCGGATTATACATCCTGAAAGTAGGAACGGTGACCATTCCCCCATCGATCAGTCCAGGAGCTCCGGATATTCCGATCAATCCTCCCCACGTGCGTGAACCAATCAATGGACCTAATCCTGCCTTGCGGAAGAAATCAGGAAACGCATCACCACCTGATCCCGACCAACCATTGATCAGCATCGCCATCGAACCGAAGTTGGCTACCGGAGGCCATTGCCAGTTTTGTCCATCACGCACATCCCAATAAGCTAATGGCTTACGATTGAGTAACTCGATAAACCGGTCAGGAATCTGGCCGCCATTGTTGAAGCGTTCATCAATGACCAGTCCTTCTTTATTCCACTGGCCGTAAAACTGACGTACGAGTTCATTCTGTCCTTCTATCCCGGTATCGGGCACATAGATATAACCGATTTTTCCTCCGGATGCTTTATCAACTTCCTGTCTGTTGTCTTCTATCCAGGCAAGATTGCGCAATCGTGTTTCATCGTCAAGTGTTTTTACGACGACCGTGCGTGATCCTGTAAACGATGGTTTTGAATTGACCGTCAATTCTACCGTCTTATTAGCCAAACCTTCAAAGGCTGCCCATGGATCAGGAAACTCATGGAGTGCTATCCCATTGACAGCAAGGATAAAATCACCTGCTCCGACATTGATACCGGGTTCATCAAGTGGCGACCGAACTTCATTGTCCCATGCTGCACCACGTATCACTTTTTTGACAGCAAAGAAGTTGTCCGTTTTTTCCCAATCAATACCGAGGTAGCCGACTGCACGGTTTTTCGGTGTCTCTCCGTCACCACCACCACGATACGTATGTGAAGCATTCAATTCACCAATCATCTCACCGATGACAAAATTGATGTCAGCGCGATTTACACAATAGGGAATCAATGCAGCATACTGTGCACGAACTGCATTCCAGTCAACACCATGCATGTCTTTATCATAAAAGAAATCCCGCTGAAAACGCCATGCATCATTGTATATCTGTGTCCACTCTTCCATCGGGTTGATTGTCGCCTCCATTTCTGCTACCGCAATCGCCTTTTCCGTTTTCTGGTCTGCGGCAAAATCAACAACATAAAAACTGCCCTCTTTAGCCAGTAAAACTTTTTTACCATCCGCACTGACATCAAAACCATCCATCTTATCAATAATGGTTTTTTCCTCCCGTTCTTCAAGATCAAAAAACTTCAATGATGCATTTTCTCCATCAGAACCTGCATTGGGATATCTCGCATACGCGATTTTTCCGCTGACAGCTCGTAGCTCACCGATGTTACCTGCCGCTGGAGGCAGCACCACCAGCCTGCTCTCAAATTGATCAAAATCAATCTTTGTCTCCTTTATTTTTTCCTTTTCATCCTCTTTATTATCCTCCGCCTTAGCCTCCGCCTTAGCCTCCGCCTTAGTTTTATCCTTCGCCTTAGCCTCCTCCTTAGCCTCTTCAATTTTTGCTATCGCCACTGTATCATTTTCAGTAGACAACGGACTTGCCTGCTCTTTTGTCAACGTAATCGCTGCGAGTTGTGAAGCATTCGGATAGGCCCATGAATTGTCAAAATCACTATACACCGGATTGAAATTACGATTGGTGACCAGGTAGAGATATTTACCATCCGGATCAAAGGTTGGATTGCGGTCTGCATAAAATCCACTCGTAGCTTTAGTATTGATTTTAGTTTGCGTGTTATAAATATAAATAGCTGGGTTTCCATTCTCCTGCCCCTTTTCATAGGCCAGCCATTTGCTGTCAGCAGACCAGCTTGGATACCAGCTTCTCAGACCACCTTCAAATAACCTACCGTCCTGGTCTATCTTGTTCCACTCTTTTGTCTCCATGTTGTACATGTAGAAGGTCATGGTCTGATCGACCCAAACCATCTTCTTGCTATCTGGTGACCAAAAGATATTATACCTGAATCCCGAGCCCATGGAGGTGAGTTTGGTTTCTGCGGCTCCCTGGGTGAGATCCCGTAAGGTCAATTCATACTCCCCTGATTTGTCACTCCAGTAGGCTACATACTTTCCATCTGGTGACCATGCCGGAAAACGCTCAGCTACGCCTGAGGTGCGCGTTAGGTTCTGGATATAACCTTCTTCTGCAGGTAGTGAAAACACATCACCTCTTGCTTCAAACAAGACCCTGTTGCCATCCGGAGAGATGCCACCATTGGCTATATAAGATGATACACTTTGTTTCCTTGGTTTGACCGCGATGAGGTCGGTCACCACATTGATCTTGACGACATTCGATTTGTGTGTCTTGAGATCCATCAGGTACAAATCACCATTAGCTTCATATACTATTTCAGAAGGGCCTAATGAAGGAAAGTGGATATCAAAATCGGCGAAACTGGTGATCTGCGTTGTGGTTTTGGTCTTGATATCATACATCCAGATATTATCGCGTTGTTCATCGCCTCTGTCAGACATATAATAAATCCTGTCCTGGTGCCACATCGGGAGTTCACATCCCGCATTGGTGTTGGTGATGTTTGTGGAGGCAAGTGTTGTCAGATCAAAGATCCAGATATTACCATTTGAGCCTCCGCGATAACGCTTCCAGGTATCATTCAATACAGAGCGCTCATTGAAAGCTATTTGTTTGGCATCGGAGGATAACGAACCATATTCGCCATAGGCCATCGGTAATTTCTCACTGACACCTCCTGCTGCATCAACTTTATAAAACTGTGCAAAACGTTGTTTGCCACTCTCTCTCGAGGAAGTGTACAGGAGCTTATCACCCGTGGGGTACCAATCGACAAGGCGGTCGCCCATGCCATGATAGGTCACGCGTGTGGGTACTCCGCCCAGATTGGGGATCACGTATACATCATAATTGCCATCATAATTACCCGAAAAAGCAACTTTGGATCCATCGGGAGAGAAGCGTGGAAATCCTTCAGCACCAGATGGAGAACTCAGTTTGGAGGCAGTGCCACCCAACTTATCGATAATCCAGATATCTCCACCATAGGAGAAAACGATCTGTGTCTGCGACACATCCGGTGTTCTGAACATTCGGGCACTTACCTGGGCATTGGCAGATATGCCCGCCATGATCATAAAACAAAACAGGAAAAAAATATTCTTCATGAGTGGTGATTGTTTGAAATGTCAAAATAGGTAAAATCAATAAAACGGCTGGAAAAGTAGACAAATGGAGCCTTTTGGGATATTAGGGTAAGCCCTGGTTAGACTTGAGTGGGACAATGAAAAAGGTAAGACCTATACCGCCTCGCTATCAAAGATCAATCGATAAAAGTGAGCAGTTAACAGCTTTTGCTATTACGTGGTAGTTACAAACTACCTTGCAATGCTTGCGTCCTTCGACTTTGTCTTTGGTATGGATTTGAAGTTACAAACTTCAAAAAGCGGGAAGTTACAAACTTCAAATAGCGGTTCTTTATTAACTTAATAACTCCACTTCTAACTGCTCACTTCTAACTGCTCACGTAAACCTTTCCATTATTTTCTGGTAAGCCGTTTGCTTCGCAATATTTCCCTAGGGTCCATGGAATGGATTGTAGAATGTCATATCTATAGATATTGAACTATGCCGTGGATGTAACTATCTAACCAATAAGCCACATCATGATCACCTCATCCCCAAGATCATAGTTCACCCCATCCTTTACTTATACTGCTCCATCAGCTTAACATACGCCGGGTATGCCTTCAGACCCATCAGGTCGGGATCATGATTGAAAAACTCCAATCTGAATTGCTTTCCTTTGGACAGGGATTCCTGGATTAAACC
>JANNSS010000280.1:0-19273 GCA_031402955.1 Saprospiraceae bacterium | reverse complement strand
ATCAGTCATCACCATGATCGGTGTCTGAAGCCGCTCGGCCAGATCAAATGCAGTAGCTGTCATTTCAAAACACTCTGTGGGTGTCGACGGAAATAACAACACATGCTTGGTATCTCCGTGTGAAGCATAGAAGGCCAGCATCACATCTGACTGTTGTGTGCGTGTAGGCATCCCGGTGGAAGGACCAGTGCGCTGCACATCTATCAACACGGTAGGTATCTCAGCGAAATACGCAAGGCCCAGAAACTCATTCATCAATGAAACGCCAGGACCACTTGTCGCGGTAAATGCCCTTGCTCCATTCCAATTAGCACCAATCACTACCCCGATCGCGGCAAGTTCATCTTCCGCCTGGATGACAGCATACTTATGTTTACCCGTCTCCTTATCTACACGAAGTTCACTACAGTATTGTTCGAATGCATCTGCAACAGAGGTAGAAGGCGTAATCGGATACCATGCCATGACTGTGGCTCCTCCGTATATAGCCCCCAGGCCACAAGCGGTATTTCCATCCATCATGATTTTACCTTTCGTTGCATCACTTGGATTTGCATAGAATGGTAATGGACATGTCCAATGCTCCCTGGCATAATTAATCCCGAGATCAAGTGCCTTTACGTTATTGGCTACAACCTTCTCTTTGCCTGGAAACTGATCGTTGAGCAAACCAATGATGACTTCTTTATCAATATTCAACAAAGCGGAGCAGGCACCAACGTAAATGATGTTTTTAAACAACTGTCTGAACCTGGGATCTGCGAAATGTTCATTACTCAATTCCATGAGTGGAATTTCCAGGTAATGCAAATCATCGCGACGTTTTTCTTTGGCTAATGGCCATGTACTGTCGTACATAAAATAGCCACCGGACATTGTGTTTTTCAGATCCTGATCTATACTCTGTGGATTGACGCTTACCATCAGGTTGATGCCTTCACGGCGACCGATGTATCCATCGCCATTGACCCTGACCTCATACCATGTTGGTAATCCCTGAATATTCGAAGGAAATATATTCTTGGCAGATACCGGCACACCCATCCTGAAGATGGCTTTGGCAAACATGGTATTCGCACTGGCTGAACCGGTTCCATTGACATTGGCAAACCGAACCACAAAATCATTTACACCACCGCTGACGGACATACATGAGAAGCTTTCGTGACATTATAGAGGAATTTCTGCATATCCCATGCAGAGGTCGGACAGCGCTCAGCGCAGAGTCCGCAATGAAGACATACGTCTTCGTCTTTGACCATGACACGGCCAGTAGGTAATATGTCAGAGACGTAGAGATCCTGCGACTTATTGAGCGCGGGCATCAACAGCCGGCTGCGTAGATCATCTTCCTCCCCGTTGGTCGTAAACGTGATACAACTGGTAGGACATATATCGACACATGCATCACACTCGATACACCTGCTTTTTTCAAAAACAGTCTGCACATCACAATTGAGGCAACGCTGTGCTTCTTTAAAACCTGTCAGCCCATCAAAACCAAGCTCCACTTCAATCATACGATTCGTAAGCGTTATTTCCTTATTGGCATGCGGAACTTTATAACGCAGATCATCCACGACATAGTTATCATAACTCCATTCGTGGATACCCATTTTTTGACTGTACAGATTGGTCATTGGATCAGGCCGGTCATTGATATCCATGCTCTGACAATACAACTCTATCGATACGGCAGCCTGATGACCATGAGCCACTGCGGTAATAACATTTTGCGGGCCGAATGCAGCATCACCACCAAAGAAAACTTTTGGTAGAGAAGACTGAAGTGTGATCTTGTTGACAGCGGGCATTTCCCATTCGCCAAACTCGATACCGAGATCTCTTTCAATCCATGGGAATGCATTGTCTTGTCCGATTGCCATCAGGACATCATCGGCTTCGATAAAAATATCAGGCTCGTTGACTGGCACCAGACTTCGTTTCCCTTGCGCATCATAGACAGCCTGCACTTTTGAAAACATCATTCCTTTCAATACACCATTCTCGACCACGAACGCTTTTGGACTATGGCAATTCATGATCGGAATATCTTCATGCTGGGCATCTTCGATTTCCCACGCAGAAGCTTTCATGTCTTCAAACGGACTGCGCACTACAACTTTCACCTCAACACCACCGAGACGGCGTGCGGTACGGCAACAGTCCATGGCTGTATTTCCTCCACCTACGACGATTACTTTTTTGCCGATCTTATCGATGTGACCAAAGGCTACACTGGCCAGCCAGTCGATTCCGATATGTACGCTGTCTTTTGCATCCCAACGTCCCTCAAGTTTTGGAAGATCTTTTCCTCTGGGTGCGCCGGTGCCGACAAAAACTGCATCGTAGTCCTGGTCAAGAATTTCCTTCAGGCTGGAGACATACGTATTGAAGTGCTTGTGGACACCCATATCAAGGATATAGTTGACTTCTTCATTCAGCACTTCTTCAGGCAACCTGAATGAAGGAATCTGGCTTCGCATGAATCCACCACCGGAAGTCTGTTCGTCATACAGATGGATTTCATAGCCAATAGGTGCGAGATCGCGCGCCACTGTGAGAGAAGAAGGACCTCCTCCGATGAGCGCTATTTTTTTTCCATTTGGTGCAAAGGGCCCTTGTGGGATTCGGGCTGAAATATCTCCTTTGTTATCAGCAGCCACGCGTTTAAGGCGGCAGATCGCAACAGGTTTTTCTTCGACGCGGCCTCTGCGGCAGGCTGGTTCGCATGGACGATCACAAGTGCGGCCGAGTACACCCGGGAATACATTTGACTCCCAATTGATCATATAAGCGTCATCATATCTCCCCAATGCAATCATCCGGATGTACTCCGGAACGGGCGTGTGCGCCGGACAGGCATATTGGCAATCGACTACTTTATGAAAATATTCGGGATCGGTAAGATCTGTAGGTTTCAAGTTTAGAACAGTTGAGTCATGTTACAATACAAATAGGGGGGGAAAATTAGTGAAAAATCCGTGTTAACCTTTGTTTTTGGAGCGTAGAAGGGTCACTTCCCTACTCCGGACAAATCCACCTGATAATAGGGGGTACAGGAAAACCTTTGGAAAAAATGAAATTCCTCCGGGCAAAGAATAACCTGAAATGGAACGCCATCTGAAGAATGAGTGGTTTTGAAAAATTAGATTTGTCACAATGATTTGATTTATAGCCATTTAATAAAGTCAGAAGCCATATGGCCTGACCCGAATCTTCGTTCTTTTGAACGTCTCCGTCCCTGGAAAGTGTATGGATAAGATGAATTCCATCAAACTCTGTTTTGAAACGGATACTTTTGATTAGATAATTTCTATTTACCGGCATGACTTTACTTCGTTTTTCCCTGGGAGTGTTTTTCATTATGTGCTTTGTGCAGGCCTGTAAACCTGATCTAAAACGGAGTACCTTATCAGGGCAGGGTAAAAATGAGCAGGCAGCGGGATCCATTCAAAGTATTGCTTACCAATGGGCAGAAATAGCGCTCAAAGCTACCGCAAGGGATACTGAAAGATTCAAACCCAGACCCACCGTGACCTCCCGATACCTGGGATTGTCGTTCGTCGCGATGTTCGATGCCTGGAGCCGGTATGACAGTTCCGCAATGCCGGTTTATCTGAACGGTGTTGAAAGAAGGCCTTTGGTGGAGCAAGATCTCCGAAACAAAGAGCTGGCTGTCAGTTATGCGGCCTTCCGGACTCTTTCCGAATACTACTTTTCTGATACCCTTCTGTTCAGGGAATTTATGGTTACGATAGGGCTTGATCCTTCCAATGCATCGATGGATCCATCGACTCCTGAAGGGATCGGAAACCTTGCTGCCCGCGCTGTGATAGATGCAAGGAGATATGATGGTTCCAACCAATACGCTGAAAAAGGTGGAACGGCTTATTTTGATTACACAGGCTACAAACCCGTCAATACAGCTGATGCACTTAAAGATGTCAATCGATGGCAACCAAAATATTTTGTGACGGGAAATGTTGAACGATTTGCACCTGTTTGCTTGACACCACATTGGGGCAATATCAAACCAGTGGCGCTAAGGTCAAGCGATCAGTTCAGGTCACCTCCTCCACCACTTGTAGGTTCGAAGCAATTGGAAGAAGAAGTAAAAGAAGTGGTGAATTTGCAGGCTATTCTTAACAATGAGCAAAAAGCTTTAGTGGAGTTTATGCGCGATGGCCCTTCCTCCGTGCAGCAGGCAGGGCATTGGTTAAAATTTGCGATGAATGTTTCAGTAAGAGACCATCATACGATCGATGAAGATGTCAAGATGTATATGCTGACGGAAGTCACTGCGATGGATGCATTTATTGCTTGCTGGGATACCAAGATGTACTATGATTTTGCAAGGCCCACCTCTTTAGTACATCACTATTTCAAAGACAAGCAAATCAGCGGTTGGGCCGGGCCTGAAAAAGGTTGGACAAAATTTCCGGGACAGGAATGGAGGCCATATTCGCCGGATGATTTCTTATGCCCACCTTTTCCTGCATATGTTTCAGGGCATAGCACGGTTAGTGGTGGTTGTGCTGAGGTGCTTAAATTATTTAAAGGAGATGATTATTTCGGTGAAGAAGTCAAGTGGGTTCCAGGTCATCTGACAGAGCCAAACAATATAGGTGATACAGTGATCATTAAGTTACCAACCTTTACCGAAACGGCAAATATGGCTGGCTTTTCGAGAGTATTGGGAGGTTATCATATCCAGGCGGATAATGTGGAAGGGCTTGCTCTCGGCAGGAAGGTGGGGAATGAGGTGTGGAGGTGGTACCTTCAGAAAGTGAAAAATGAAGAGTGAAAAGTGTGAATTGTGAATTGTGAGTTGTGAGTTGTGAGTGAACTTGCAGTCGTGAGGCGTGAGAGGTGAGACGTGAGGCGATGAATGGTGAGTAGAATAATCAACTCCACACTGCAAGACTGCACACTGACAATTGAATCACAGTACAATCTGTCTCCTGACAGACCCTCCCGCTTCAAATGCCGTGCATTTGGCGGGATCTTCGCTGCGCTTCGATATGCTCCTCTGCCTTTCGTCGATATTTCAATAAACCCCTACATTTGCGCCTCAATCACACAGCATGAGCGAATATCATCCGGAGCCTTATTGGTCAGATGTAGCCAAGAGAATCAAGGCTCGTAAGGGCAAGAATGTCATCGCAGGGGATGATGAGCCTTACTACAGGTACAAACGGGAAAGGTTTCTTTCCTTACTTAATGAGGTGGATTTCAAGGGCAAGACCGTTTTGGAAATCGGAAGCGGACCTGGTGGAAACTTAAAAGCGCTGCTGGCCAAATCTCCAAAATCGCTCACAGGGGTGGACATTTCACCGGATATGGTCGAACTGGCCAAATCCAATCTTCCACCAGAGGTCAACATCATAAAAGTAAACGGTACCTCACTTCCTTTTGAGGATCGCACGTTTGATTATGTATTCACCGCAACCGTTCTCCAGCACAATACGGATGAAACGATGCTCAAACAACTGATGGCTGAGCTGTGCAGGGTATCTGCAGAGAAAGTATTCTTGTTTGAACGCATCGAAGATAAAATTATCGGCGATGAGCTTTGTTATGGAAGACCCGTGTCTTACTATGAAGCAATCTGCCGTCAGCATGGATTTGAACTGGCCAGCTCAAAATGGATCAACATACGTGCGAGTTACTACGTGAGTGGAGCTATCCGAAAAGGATTGAATCCCAAAACGCGGGTAGAAGGTGAGCCATTAAATGGCTTGTCTGTTGCCTTGCAAAATCTTATGCTGCCGCTAACCCGCCAGCTGGATAAAATCTTTACTTCCCGCAGGGATGTGGCGAGACTTGAATTCAGAAGGATCAACACAAAACAAGGCTGAGGCGTAGGCTAAGGCGAAGGAATATTAAGCATTACCATTTATCGTTACCGATTACTCCTTTCCGATTACTGACTACTGATTACAGATTACCATTTAACATTTACCAAAAAAAGGCTGAGGAGCAGGCTAAGGCGAAGTAGCATAAATTTCTTATGTTCGTGTACTCAAAGGCCATCACATCAGCACCGAACAAATCATATCACTTCTGAAATCTCGTAATGAGAGGGGCATGTCCCTCCTTTACGACCAGCATGCTGATAGCTTGTTCGGATTAGTCAGCAGGATACTGGGGGATGACCAGATAGCTGAGGATGTGCTCCAACGGACGATGTTAAAAATCTGGAACGGGATTGACGGATTTGATCCGACTAAAGCTTCCCTGTTTACCTGGATGAGTGTGATCGCCCGTAATACTGCCCTGGACCAGATGCGGCTCAAGACATTTCAGGACCGTCAGAAAACTATTCAGGTTGATGAAGTCGTATATAAGGCCACAGTAAGTACATCGGAAGGATCGAGCATAGATGCCGCGACCCTTCTGTCAAGGCTGGATACGAATTACAGGATCGTGCTGGAATATGCCTATTTGAAGGGCTATACCCAGCAGGAGATCTCAGATACGCTTGAAATGCCGCTTGGGACGGTCAAAACCAGGCTTAGGGCGGCTATTGGCATGCTGAGAGAGGAGTTAAAAGGAGAAAAGAATTATTTCCTGGGTGGTCCAGGATTACGAAATCTATTATTGTTGCTCAAGTGGATATAGCAGAAATCAGGTCATCGGGTTTATTGGAGCTCTACGTCATAGACCAGCTCACCCCAGCCGAAAAGGCTGAGGTGGAGGGGTATTTGACGTCGTATTCAGAGCTGATGACCGATATCTATGAGATCGGGCGCAGCCTTGAATTAGTTGCCATGAGTATCGCCAAACCAGCACCACCTGGGTTAAAGGATAAAATTTTGAATGAAATCAAGAACAGTGCTCCACAAGGCAGCTCCTCTTCAGATAAAGTGATTCAAAGTGGTTTTGGTGCATTGCATGCAATTGCCGCGCTTCTTGGTCTTGGTGTCCTTTTGTTTGGATATATGTTCTGGCAAAAAAATACTGCCTTGAATACCTTACAGGGAGAGTACACGATGTTCCGTGATTCTTGTGACCAGAACACTACCGAACTGACTTCACAATTGGAGATTTTGCGACAACTTACCTTTCCTGATAACAGGATTATCCCTTTCCAGGCAACTCCGGGTTTTGCCTCCACGGATCTTTACCTGCACTATAATGCGGTGACCAAACGCAACTTCATACAAGTACGGAATTTACCTTCCCTGGCAGCAAATCAATCATTCCAGTTATGGTCATTAAAACCAGACCAGGCACCGGCACCATTGACTGTCTTTGAAATACCTTCCAATGGATTGATCGAAGTTGCTTTTGAAGCAGGAACGGATACTTATGCCATCACTATTGAACCGAAGGGCGGAAGAGAAACACCTACGCTGGAGAATCTGATCGGGACGGTGAGTGTGGCGGGGATTTGATGCAAGGAGCAAGGAGCAAGGAGCAAGGGGCTAGGAGATAGGAGATAGGAGCATATCGAAGCGAAGCGGAGATCCCGCCACATACGGGCAGCGGAAGAGCATAGGGCAAGACTCACTCACAACTCACAACTCACGACTCACGATTCACTACTCACAACTCACAATTTCAAAAGCTTTGAAAGAAGTACAAACCATACTAGCCACTGATCAGGACGTGGATAAACTGATTCCTGTCATGATCGAGCTGAGGCCGCATCGGACCGTGGATGAGTTACGCGTCATGCTGCTGGAGCAGATGAATAAAGGCTTTAAGGTCGTATATGCAGGAGATGAAGAACGGGCATTTGCTGTTGCCGGATTCAGGACGCTTGATATGTTGTTTAGCGGAAAAACGCTGTATGTCGATGACCTGGTGACACATGCTGATCATCGTAAAAAAGGCTATGCTGGGATGCTCATGAAATGGCTGATCCAGTATGCCAAGGAAAATAATTACGATCACTTTTCGCTGGACTCTGGACATCAGCGTAAAGATGCGCACCGGCTATACCTCAATCATGGCCTGGACATCACGGCACATCATTTTGGGAAGGATGTTAAAGATTTGAAATAGCCTTTTCTAGAAAATCAGTGCTGAAAGCAATCAGGTCAATAGCTCATCCGGACCGTTTTCGGCAGCCCAATCCAACTGAACAGCTTTACTGGCATCGTATTTAAAACTCCGCCTGTGTTCCGGGGTCAGTCCTAGCTTACCAATGACCGCACGGTGTATTTCTGTAGGATATCCTTTGTTTTGGTTCCAGCCATACTCCGGGTAATACCCATGCAGGAATTGCATGTATTCATCACGATGGGTTTTGGCGAGAATGGATGCAGCAGCAATGGATCTGTAACGTGCGTCACCTTGTATAATACATTTATGATAGATCGTTTCGTACGGATAGAAGCGGTTGCCATCGACAAGGATGTAATCAGGTTTTTCAGAAAGCATCCGCAGTGCATTGTGCATCGCCTGGATTGAAGCTCTCAGGATATTGATTCTGTCAATCACTTTTGCTTCGACATGGGCGACCGCCCAGGCAATTGCTTTCTTTTCAATAATCTCGCGCATCCTTTCACGATCTGCATGTGAGACTTGCTTCGAGTCATTCAGGCCGGGACATCTGAAACCTTCCGGTAGTATCACGGCGGCGGCAAACACAGGTCCGGCAAGGCAGCCGCGTCCTGCTTCATCGCAACCGGCTTCCAGTCGGCCCTTTTCCAGATATGGTTTTAGTTTACTCACCAGAGCAAGAATAGCGTTTTTCGCCCGATTGTGGGTGAGATCACATGCTGATGACCTTGATTTCGACCCTCCGGTTCTGGCCTCGGCCCAGGGAAGTGAAGTTTGTACTTATAGGTTGGGTACTCCCAAATCCAGAGGAGCTCAGTCTTTCTTTTTTAACCCCCTTTCTCACGAGCCAATTGACTACCGCTGCGGATCTGCGGATGGAAAGCTGTTGGTTGTAATCCATTGAACCGACATTGTCAGTATGCCCGATGATTTCGACATGCATTGTGGGGAATTTATTCAGAAAAGCAAGGAGCTGATCCAGTTGAATCAAAGCCCTCGGCATGAAATCAGTGCGGTCGTGTTCGAAGTAAATGCGACTTAGCGTCACGATCTCCCCAATTCTCGGAATAAAATTGATCAATGTAGAATCCATAGGTGGAGGGATGACGATCGGTGGTATTTTAAATAATCGGACATCATCCAGGTAATAATAGCCATAGCGCAGGTCACCCCTGAAGGGCATTTTTACCTGGCTATCCTCATCCGTTTTGAAATTACCGATAATCAGGAAAGACGATGATTTTTCGGCAACAAACTGGCCGGTCCATCGATACCACTTTCCATCGGAGGGAAGGAATTTGTCCAGCGAGAGAATGGGATCCTTGAGGATCGGGTCATGTGCGCCTTCTTCGATTTCATGTTCGCTAAACCATAGGCCGATATTTCTGACCATCACTGATTTCTGTAGATGGGCAAGCATGCAGGTGAATCCATAGCGTTGGCCGCGCACGAGGGGTTCGGTGAGTTGTACCTGCACGTATTCACGGCAATGTGGTTTTCCTTTGTCGCAGCCATAGACGGTGATTCCTGCATGGGAAGATCCTTGGTATGCTTTAACTTTTCCAAAACCTACCGCAGACCAGCTTTTAGGGATCTCGACTTTGGGGCCGTAGATATCCGGGGAAGCGGCGGTTGGTGAGGTCCAGAACATAGCTACCCTGGAGAAGTCTTTTCCTGAATAATACCATCCGGAGGGTTCATCGGAATACGCTTCGAAGCCTGGGTTAGGGATCATGTTTTCAGGCGGGGGTTTCTGGCTGGAGGACTGGCCTGCAGCTTGGAAGCTGATCAGTAGGAGAAGGAATTGGAGGAGAGCTTTCATTCAGTGGTCATAACGAGGGTTATGGTGTAGTCATTACATGTTTTTAGGTTGGTAAAATCGGGTGGCTGGGAGGGGTTAATGTCGGGAAATGTGGTTAAAAGTGGTGGACTTTTAATGGTTATTATTTGTCTTAAATTGATGATGAACAACAAAATACGAATTAAATAAATATCTAATGTAGACGTATATTCAAAATTTAAGTTTTATATTATTGAAAACCCTAATTTTTCGTTTTTATTCACCAGTAAAACAACCTCCTTATGGCTTACTCGAAAGCTCCCCTTTTCGATGCGCTTTCTTTCAATCAATCCTTTTGGTCCAAAGCGCTCTCCCATCCGGCACGAATCACCATTCTCGACCACCTTCTCCATCATGGTGTCACTCCGTTCTATGTCATAGCCAAAAAAATTCCCCTGGCTAAAACAACCACCTCCCAACATTTCAGGAACCTCCGACAAGCAGGACTCATCGAGTCCTTCGCAAAATACCCTCATACGTACTACAAACTGAACCACAAGACCTGCAAGAACCTGGCACAAAAATTAATTGGTCTCCATAATTCTTTTTCAGAAGATGTCTCCTGAAAAATGTTGAAATCTGACCCAAGGTTAAAAATGGCTAATCACCCTGAATCCAGGCCGCTGCTGGCATCTATTTTCTTACTTTTGCCCAATGTGCATCAGAAATGCTCTCCTTCCAGGAAAAGCCATGTCCTTGCACATACCATTGTCTATCCTATTATTGTCACTCGCTTTGCGCCTTACTGGGTGTATGATGTTATAAAATACTATGAATCAGGAAAAAAGATTGTCTCTTATTACCGGCTGGGTTGTTTTCGCCATTGCCATGGTCGTCTACTATTTCAGCGCTGAAAGGACCGGAAGTCTTTGGGATTGCGGCGAATTTGTACTTGGAGCCTATAAACTCCAGGTCGTACACCCACCCGGAGCACCTCTTTTCCTGATCATCGGGAGGCTCTTTACCTGGATTGCCGATGTCCTCAGCAATGACCCTCAGGATATTGCTTTTGCTGTCAACCTCATGTCGGGTGTCTGTACTGCCTTGGCCGCAGCCCTCGTTGCCTGGACTACAATCGTTTTCGCCAGACTCTCCATCGTAGGAAGAGACCAGGTGATGAATACCGAACAAATTCTGGTTGCCTGCGGTGCAGGTTTAGCAGCAGGTCTGGCAACAGCCTTCTCGACATCCATCTGGTTTAGTGCGGTTGAAGGCGAAGTGTATGCTATGTCCACCATGTTTACCACCCTCACTTTGTGGGCGGCAGCAAAATGGTATGGCATGGAAGATACCCCTGATGCTGATAAATGGATCGTATTGGCTATCTACGTCGCAGGTCTTTCTATTGGCGTACACTTATTGAGTTTGCTGATTTTCCCGGCTATGGGTCTCCTATACTATTTCAAAAAATATAAGACCTTCAATTTCGGAGGATTGATATTGGCTATGATTCTCGGGGCAATGATCATCCCCGTCGTGCAGAATCTGATTATCGTCGGAGTGCCATCCCTATGGTCCAAAATGGAACTGCTGATGGTCAATAGCTTCGGGATGCCTATTCATTCAGGGATATTTCCAACCTTGTTGATACTCGGTGCTGCATCTTTCTTCGGACTCCGTTGGGCGCGCAAGAACAATAATGGTCTGGCCGAAAGATTGATCGTGTCACTGGTGCTGCTCGTGATTAGTTTTTCAACTATTGGCGTGGTGATCATCAGGGCTAATGCGAACACACCGATCAACATGAACGCACCAAGTGATGCGATGCGCCTCATTCCTTACCTCAACCGCGAACAATACGGCGAAAGGCCATTGCTGAGAGGTCCTCATTTCGAAGCCGACCCAATTGATACCGAAAAGGAAGACCGTTATGGAATCGTAGGTGATCGGTACGAAGTGGTGGATCACAAACTGACCTACATCTATCGTGATGAAGATAAAATCCTCCTACCTCGTATCAGCCATAGCGATGGCAGCAGACCCGCTCTCTACAAGAGATGGATGGGTGATGAAAAAGGTACGCCAACGATGGCCTTTAATCTCGAATTCCTCTTCCGGTACCAGATCAACTGGATGTATTGGAGATATTTTATGTGGAATTTTGTCGGAAGAGAAAACGGCGAGCAGGGCACCGAACCATGGAACCCAAAGAGCGGTCATTGGATTTCAGGTATAGATTTCCTGGACAGCGCTCGCTTATTTAATATGGAAAAAATGCCTGAATCGATGCGCGACAACCAGACGAGAAACAGATACTATTTCCTTCCATTGATTTTCGGAGTTTTTGGTCTCATCTACCAGTTTGGTAAACGGAAGAGAGATTTTACCGCTATGCTGATGTTATTCCTGTTTACAGGACTTGGCATTATCTTTTATTCCAATCAGCCACCGAATGAACCGCGCGAACGTGACTACGTTTTAGTTGGTTCCTTCCTCACGTTCTGTATCTGGATCGGATTGGGAGTGCCTGCACTATATGAAATGTTCAAGACCAGAATTAAATCACTTGGCGCAGCTACACCATATCTTGCCACAGCACTTGTGCTGACGGCACCTGCCATCATGGCTTTCCAGAATTTTGATGACCATAGCAGAATGCATCATTATGCATCAAGAGACTATGCGAGCAATTTCCTGGAATCGCTTGATCCTAATGCGATCATGTTCACCTATGGCGATAATGATACTTACCCGCTTTGGTATGCGCAGGAGGTAGAGGGTATACGTCGCGATGTGCGCATCGTCAACCTGAGTCTTATCGCAGTAGACTGGTATATCGAAGGACTGAGAAGAAAGATTAATGATTCGGCTCCGATCAAGCTGACGATACCTACGGATGCATATCGGGGTAATAAGCGTAATCAGCTTTTCTTTTTACCTGGAAAGAGTTCTCCAAATGAAATGCCGCTTGATCAGGCATTACAATTCCTTTCAAAAGATAATCCGCAAACAATTCAGGGAACTAAACTGGAGACCTATTTGCCTTCCAATAATTTATACATCCCTGTAGATCCTACACGTGCGCTGAGTTCAGGTTGGATTACCGCTGCAGATACTGGTAAAATTGTGACGAAAATTCCGATCACGATCGACAAGCAATACATCACCAAGGATCAGCTGGCGGTGCTGGATGTCATCATGAGTAATGTCTATGACCGTCCTGTTTACTTCTCCGTCACCTGCCAGGATTCGAAGCTGATGAACCTCAATGACTACACCCAGATGGAGGGACTCGGACTCAGGATCATCCCTGTCCGCACACCAAGCCAGAAGGAATTCTATATCTATGGAAGCGGTCGGGTGAATACAGAGAAACTTCATGACCGTGTTGTCAACAAATGGAAGTGGGGCAATTTTGATAAGCAACGTCTGTATGTCGACAATAGCTATGGTGCCAGTGTGCAGGCTCAGAAAATGATCATCTGGCGTGCTGCTGAGCAAATGGTGGCTGAAGGAAAAAACCAGGAAGCTATTGATATCACTGATGCTTTCTTTAAAGGTTTCCCGCACATGAACTTCACCTATGATGCAAGGACATTGCCACACATCAATGTGTATATACGTGCAGGAGCTTTGGATAAAGCAAAAGAACACATCCAGATCCTCGCCAAAGAATCGGCTGAGTACATGGTCTTCTTCGATTCGATTGACGATGATGATTTGAAATCAGGATTCAATATGGATTTCAGACTCACCCAGAATGCAGTCTCTGAAATATTAAAAATCTCAAAGACGTTGAATGATGATGCTTTCGCCCAGGAGATGGAAGCATTGCTCGGTCCGTATAATGAAAGTGCCTTACCTGAATAAAACCTCATGAAAGAGCAAGGTGAAAATAAAACGATTGCCATTGGTGCTGACCATGCAGGATATGCATACAAAGCAGCAATAGCACATTGGTTAGTCCGCAATGGGTATGACATCATCGATGCCGGGCCTGATAGCGAAGCTTCTACAGACTATCCGGACCATGTACATCCGGTAGCAGATGCGGTGGAAAAAGGAGATGCATACCTCGGTATCATCCTCTGCGGCTCCGGAAACGGTGTAGCGATGACTGCCAATAAACACCAAGGTATCAGAGCTGCCTTGTGCTGGAACAATGAAATAGCATCACTTGCCCGCCAACATAATGATGCTAATATACTCGCTATACCCGCTCGTTTTGTTCCCGAAGCTGTTGCGATGTCGATGGTACAGACTTTCCTTGAAACTCCCTTTGAAGGTGGTCGGCATCAGAAGAGGGTGGATAAGATTAGATGTAGTTAGCAGTGAGCAGTGAGCAGTTGGAAGTTAGCAGTTAGCAGTTAGCAATAACAATTTATTAGAGGTTGATATTTTTCGCTTTGCGAAAAATATCAACCTCTCACAACTCACAACTCACGACTCACGACTCACGATTCACGACTCACAACTCACGATTCACGATTCACGACTCACGATTCACGACTCACGACTCACGACTCATAAAATATGAAAAGCATTGTCGGTCTATTATTTTTCATCTCCTCAGCCTTGATGGCCCAGTACAACGATGCCAGCGAACAACTGGCGCGGAGCATCGAAAGCAAATCGATGAAAGAGCATGTTTACACGCTGGCATCAAAGGACTATCAGGGTAGAGAAACAGGAAAAGAAGGCAATAAAAAAGCTGCTGAATATATTGCGGGGCAACTGGCTTCATATGGCATACCTCCAATACCCGGAGATACAGATTACTTTCAGGAAGTAGGCTTTACAACATTTAAATGGGAGAATATCCAATTGGCGGTTTCGGGTGAGGCTGTTGAGCATCTGAAAGAATACATTGCTATACCTCAGCATTTTCCTGTGCAGGCAGGACCTATCGGCATCAGCTCGATGATATTTCTTGGTTATGGCATAGACGATGAGGCCTACTCCGATTACGAAGGTGCAGACGTCAGCGGAAAGCATCTTCTTGTATACGCAGGTGAGCCTCGCGATCCAAATGATATTTTCAGATTGACCGGATCTGATTCTATATCGGAATGGTCATATGACCCATACTATAAAATAGAAGCTGCTAAAAAAGCAGGCGCTGCCTCATTGTGGATTATTGAAAATGATTTCCGGCAAATGGTCATGTACTCCAGGAGAGAATTACTGACCGGTGCCACACTCATGGAAACACCTGAACAATTAAATAACTACTTGCCACTCGTATCGGTCTCACCGGTGTTGGGGCAAAAGATTGCTGGAAAAAAAGTAAACAAGATCATCAGGCTGCGCGATAAAATCACTAAGACAGGAAAGCCTGCGCACACGACGATACCTGTCGATATACAATTGAATGCAGTGCACCAGATCAAATCCACACCGAGTGTCAATGTCCTCGGCTATATTGAAGGAACAGACCCCGCTTTAAAAGATGAGGTGGTCATTGTCTCTGCTCACTTTGATCATCTCGGCATGCGGGGTACTGATATATTCTTCGGTGCCGACGACAATGCTTCCGGCACTAGCGCCGTACTGGAAATTGCCCAAGCCTTTGCGCAAGCCAAAGCCAACGGACAAGGCCCGAAGCGAAGCGTATTATGTATGTTGATGACAGGTGAAGAAAAAGGATTACTTGGTTCTCAATATTATGTGGAGCATCCGGTTTTCCCGCTTGAACAAACGGTTACAGATGTCAATATCGATATGATCGGCAGGGTCGATGATCAGCACGCGGATTCAAACTACACCTATGTCATCGGCGCTGACCGACTGAGTACCGAGCTGCACGACATCAATGAAGCTGCCAATTCAAAGTACACCAAACTATCTCTCGACTATACGTTCAACATGGATAGTGATCCAAACCGTTTTTATTACCGCTCCGATCATTACAACTTTGCAAAAAACAACATCCCGGTCATCTTTTATTTCTCCGGCGTGCATGCTGACTATCATCGCCCGAGTGATACCCCGGATAAAATCATGTACGGGAAGTCAGAGACCATCGCACGCCTGGCCTTTCACACCACGTGGGAACTCGCAAACCGCGATGAAAGGATTAAAGTGAATGTCACTGGTAGGAACTAAAGGCAAGGAGCTAGGAGCCAGGAGCTAGGGGCTAGGAGCTATGAGCAATGAGCAATGTTATTTCTTGCCCCATCGGGGCAACATATGGGTAACATTAAAAGAGAAAGAGCTAAACATGCGCCGTAGGTGGATAACCTCTGTATCTACCGCATTATCATATCAGTAAAATACAAATCATAGCACCCCGTTCGTCGTAGGTTGTACCTGCGTCATGAAAAGTCTTCAAAATCTGTTAGTGAAATAAAACATTCTCAGACAGCCTCCGGGCTGCATGCAACAGTTCACCTCACGCCTCACGTCTCACGACTCACAATTCACATTCACTGATAGTTGCTCCCAAACAACTCATCAACACATCAACTCATCAACCCATAAGCTTATAAGCCAATAAGCCATAAGCCAACTTCTCACTGCTAACTTCTCACTGCTAACTTTTTACATCAACGTCTCTTCCCGATGATCCAGTAAATCCGGAAAATCAGTCGTGTAATGCAACCCCCTGCTTTCATGTCGCATAGATGCAGAACGTGTCACGAGATAAGCGATTGTAATCAGATTGCGAAGCTCGCAAAGTTGGGGAGAGAGTGTAGTTGCATTATAGAGGTTTTCTGTTTCGCTGTAGAGCAGCCACAATCTGTCAAGGGCTCTTTGCAGACGGACATTGGATCTCACGATACCTACATAGCTGCTCATGATATCTTTCAATTCCTTCCAGCTCTGGGTGATGAGGACCATCTCTTTCGGATCCGTGGTACCCATCGCATCCCAATCGGGGATTCCTTCTTTATAACTGTATTGATCGATACTCTCGATCACATCGACAGCAATATTATGTCCGTACACCAGGCCTTCCAGTAAAGAATTAGATGCAAGGCGATTAGCTCCATGTAATCCGGATGCTGTGCATTCTCCAGCAGCATACAAGCGGTTGATGGAGGTCTTGCCGATCTTGTCGACCAATATACCTCCGCAGAAATAATGACATGCCGGCACTACAGGGATCATCTGTGTAGCGACATCAATACCTTCTTCCATGCACTTGTCATAGATGTTTGGAAAGTGTTTCTTAAAGTCTTCCATCTCCAGATGCCGGCAATCCAGGTAGACATATTCATCTCCGCGTATCTTCATTTCGTTGTCGATCGCACGAGCTACAATATCTCTTGGCGCAAGGCTCTTTCGCTCATCATACTTGTGCATAAACTCTGCACCATCTCTTGTACGTAATACACCTCCAAATCCGCGTACTGCTTCGGAAATCAGGAAAGCCTGGCTTTCTACAGCGGGATTATATAATGCCGTAGGATGAAACTGTACAAACTCCATATTGCTCATGCGGCCTTTGGCGCGATACATCATGGCCATGCCATCCCCGGTTGCGATGATAGGGTTCGTTGTTGCTCTATAGATCTGCCCGGCTCCTCCGGTGGCCACCACCGTCACCCTGGCCAGGTGGGTCTCCACATCAAGATTGTTTTTGTCAAGAGCATACACCCCGTAACATTCAATATCCGGATTGACGCGGGTAATATTATACCCCAGATGATGTTGCGTCAGGAAATCGATTGAAAAACAATTCTCAAGAATCTGAATATTGGAAAGCTGGCTTGATTTTTCAACCAGGGTGCGTTGGATCTCCCATCCGGTGATGTCCTTATAATGCAAGATCCGGTTTTCACTATGGCCTCCTTCACGTCCGAGATCATAGTCTCCTCCTTTCTCCTTATCAAAGCGGGTACCCCACTCGATCAACTCGCGGACTCTGAGAGGACCTTCTTCCACTACCATCCTGACAACTTCCTCATTGCACAAACCGTCACCTGCATCCAATGTGTCCGCGATGTGTTTTGCATCCGTATCGATTTTTTCATTCCATACGGCTGCTACACCACCCTGCGCATAACGGGTATTGCTTTCATTCGCTACTGCCTTTGTGAGCACTGTGACCTTAAGATCCGACCTTGCCTCGGCTATCTTGATCGCACATGTCAGTCCGGCTATACCGGAACCGAGGATCAGGACGTCTGTTTTTCTTGCTTCACCCATGGTTCAAATATAGGGCGGAATGGCAGAACGGCAAGGAGCAGGGGGCAAGGAGCAAGGGGAATGACCCACTGATGATCAGGCAAATATTCCGTTTGTTGAAAATTTAAAAAATCATCTCGAATAGACACATACTGTGACCCAAAACTGATTGAGCCGCGCGAAAGGCCTATTTTTGGCCCTAAAGCCGCTGTAAGTGCTTCCAATGGTTCTATACCAAATATTGTAAATATTGGTTGTTGAGCGTAGTCGAAACATTGGCAATGAAAAAAGTAACGAATTTCTATGCGAATAGCGCTGAATGCAAGACATATGCTGGTGGACCGCCTCGAAGGCGTAGGGATCGTCACGGACGAAGTCATGGGCCGAATGTCTCGATCACATCCGGAGGATCAGTTTGATTACTATTTTGACAGGAAATATGATCAACGATTTTTGCACAATACTAACGTGAAACCGCATACGATACATCCTGTCACCAGGCTGCCAATCCTGATTCGTTATTGGCTGGATCATCCGGTGCGCAAGGATGTCGTCAAACAAAAAGCAAATGTTTTCTTTAGCCCCGATGGATTTATTCCTTTGGGGATGGGCATCCCTAAAGTGTCGATGGTGCATGATGTAGCTTATCTCCGATATCCGGAACACTTGCAACCACGAATCAGGTCGTTTTATAACAAATGGATGCCGCGATATCTGGCGTACACAGATCATATCATCACGGTATCTGAATTTTCTAAAAGCGAAATTATCGCTGGGTACAATATCCCCGCTGATAAAATATCGGTGGTGTACAATGGTATCACAGATGCGTATAAACCAGTCAGTGAAGCACAAAAGAAATTAACAAGAGACCGTTATACCAATGGTCGGCCTTACTTTGTTTATCTCGGCGCCATTCATCCGCGGAAAAATATACTGACGCTGGTCAAGGCGTTTGAACAATTCAAATCATCACATCCCTCTGATCATCAATTGGTATTGGCGGGTCGTGCATCATGGCATACTGAGGAAGTTTTTAAGGCCATCGCTGAAAGTAAATGGAAAGATGCTATCCATCTTCCTGGATATATCGCAACTGCTGATGCAACTACGCTAGTTGCAAGCGCTGAGGCGATGATCTATCCGAGTCTATACGAAGGATTTGGTTTGCCACTTGTAGAAGCGATGGCTTGCGGAGTTCCTGTGATCTGCAGTAATGTCTCGTCTCTCCCTGAAGTGGCAGGCAATGCAGCTCTTCTCTTTGAACCAAATGATGTTGGCCATCTAGCCCACCATATGAAGAGCATTGCAGAAGAAGAATCACTGAGGAAAGAACTGATCACCCTAGGT
>JANNSS010000279.1:0-4366 GCA_031402955.1 Saprospiraceae bacterium | reverse complement strand
CTAAACAACCTCGCATACCCATTCCGTTCCGTTACGTGATCAAGCTCCTGGTCGAGTTGATCCTGTTATGTTTGGTTGCTTTCTTTTACAACAAGAGTTCCTCCTGGCTTGATGATTTCTCCTTTGTCGGGCCGATTATGCTGGTGATATTGCGTTTTCTGATATTTCTGTTTGGGGCCAGTCTGGTTGTAAGGTTACTGGCGATGATCTATCGCAGCAGGAAGCAACTTCCTTATCATAAACGGGACAATGTGACCACCGGACTGAGCAATTTGTTTCTGATGTTTATTGCGGTGTATAGTTTTATTTCCATTTTCGGACTTTTTGGTATCAGCTTCGCCCACATGTTTACCACCCTTTCCATCGTGGCAGCGGGTATAGCGATTATTTCAAAAGACTTTTTCGCCGATATCATCAGTGGAGTAGTCATCAGCTTCAGTAAAGAAATCTCGATTGATGATTATGTCAAGATCGGTGACCACCGCGGCAAGATCCTCGATATCAATATTGCCAAAACAGCTTTGCTCAACGAAGACGATGATATCATCTTTATCCCCAATAGCACTGTCTTTACCAGTGATGTGATCAACTACACTAAGAAACAGATCAAGAAAACAAGTATTGAGTTTGAGATCCCTTCAGGTAGTATTGCCTCCATCGAAGAACTGGAAGAGCAACTCATGTTGTCACTGGTAGAATATCATCATCTCATTGAACCAAACTCCTATTACCTCCGGGTGATCCATATTAAGAAGGATTTTCTATCCTTAAAGTTTCAGTATAATCTGATCCAGTTTAGCCGGGAGATGGAACGGCAGATCAAGCGCAAGGCAGTGCGGCATATTGTTAAGAATATTTCGGCTGCGAAAACAGTCCAGAAGTAAGTAAGATGCCGTTGGATGGAGTTCTCTCCGCCAACCACCTCGATACCTATCGCAATACCCTAGAAGTAACATGCCGTTGGATGGAGTTCTCTCCGCCAACTGAGATGATTTCAATGTTGACTCTGATGAGGAACTCTCTTTAGGAATCTGTCTGGCTGGCGGAGAGAACTCCATCCAGCGGCACTTTACAAGGAAGCAAATTTATATCTCGCGCAACGCCGCAACGCCGCAGTTAGAATTACCTTTTGCTTTCCGCCCTTCTGCCATTCTGCCCATTAAGACCTCTTTAGCCTTTTCCTTCGCCTTAGCCTTAGCCTCCAATATATTCCCACAACAACTCCGCCGCTCTTTTCAACACCGGCCTCCCACTCATCTCCTGCAGTGGCATCAATCCACCAATACTCAGTGTATTAATTTCAGATAAAACCCGCTTGCCATCATCATCCACCAATGTATCAAACCCATAGATCACAACTCCTTTATTGAAGAGTATCGGTGTGAGTATCTGTTCTATTATTTGCTCATCTTCATCTGCTTCGGCAAGCACTGCATGACCGCCCTGCGCAACATTACACATCCAGCCTCCGGGTGCTGGCATTCTTAATGCCGACCCGAGTATCTGCCTGTTAGCTACAATCGTACGCTTATCTCCTTGGGTTACATTTTTCAAAAATTTCATGGCCAACATCGGAAACTGATCCTGGGTTAGAAATGATGTTAATTTGTCAAGTGGCAAACGCTCATTTTCATTCCAGCAATATTCAGTAGAAAGGCGTACGATACCCCTGCCCCCATAGGAGTGAAAAGGTTTAAGGACAATTTCTTTTTGCCGGCTAAGTGCTATAGCTTCTTCGAGGCTATTACAAATAATTGGCTCAGGACACAAATGCGACACTTCAAGAAGAAAAGCCTTTGAAGCGGTTTCAACAATACCTGCCGGACTATTGATGATGTGATGCGGAAGTGCGATATTTTCAAGCGAGAATAAAAAAGCGGAATCTACCGGCTGAGGCATTCTGACCAGGATAACATCAATCCGCTCACGCTCCAGCGGAGTGACTGCCTGATGAAAATAACTCCCGGAAACATCGAAGGCAAACTGATCTGTGACTGCTGGTGCATAAATTTCAGCACCAGCAAGTCCATCAAAAAAAGCAGCGTTCTGTTGGTTTCCTTTACTGCATACCCATATAGTTCCGCAACGATGATTATGCAGAAGTGCCTGGGAAAGTTGGTACAATGAATTAGTATCTGAGTGCGTCGAATGATCCGTCACCACGAGCATGTTCAGCTTCATTTGTCCTCGTGTATTTCGTTCAGCAGATACGGATCATCATTGAGTGCACTGAAAAGTTTTGTACGAAATTTCCCTTTCCCGTTGATCAGCTTTTTAGCCATCCGGTCTATCGCAATCGTACTCAGTACAGATTGGATATACGCTTCGATGAGGTCATCTAATCCGAGACCAAGTTTATTAAAGTCACGTCGGTCCATCAGGATAAGCCTGTTCGTATCCGTAGTCCATTCGCCTGTGTCACTGCGATGAGAAAGATTCGTTCCTAACATATCCCAGGAGTGATCACCAGCTTGAAGCACATTGCTCAATGGTTTTGCTGCGCGACGCGAATAGATGCTGATCGGCCTGAAACCCTTTGGGGTAGTGCATATCATCATCCGCAGGTCAAAGACATAGGTTTCCCCTTTCGTGTCCGGAATGGTACCCAAATGAAAAAATTTACCGGCGGAGGTTTTTGAACTCCACAGATAATTACCAATGAGGGATTGCACGATAAATCGGGCATACTCAAAATCCAGTTCCATGAATGCCTTGAGTTCTGCCTCATTGACGATGGTGAATACTCCCTGACCTGCATTGCTATAGGGTACTTTGATGACCGCTTGTCCTCCAAAGTGTTTGACCCAATGAGGTATCATTTCTTTAGTGACATCCCTGATCGTTTCAGGGGTCCTGATCTTTAGTCCATGCTTTTTGAGTTCCTTGTTGTAAGAATCATATGCCTTTGAGGCGATCAGTTTATTACGTCCACCTGCGAGGCATGCTATGACAGGATTGTAGATCTTTGTTGCGGTGTGGAGCGGGATGCGGTTCCATGGTTTCTGCGTAACATATCTGAAAGCGGCTGCAACAGGTTTCCATTGTTGCCCTTCTGTAAGAATCTCTATAAAATCATTTCTGAATCGAACATGTGGATTTTCCATTTCATCATGGAATGGAACAAGATATACGGGGCGTTTAAATACATCTGCCATCACAGCTGCATATCCACTGTTCTCCATGATGTTTTTGTCATACAACACTGCCAGGGTTGCATTGGAGGGTATTTTATGTGCTTTACAAAAGGGCTTAAAACTTTTTTCCATCAGATCCCGGTATCCACCCTGCTCCATATGATCCAAAGGGAGAGGCATTGATTTCTGACCGGATGGGCAACTGTTGTTTTCAATCACCACCATTTGTCGTCTACCTCTGGCATTGGTTACATTGATCAGATCAGCACCTGCCCAACGGTAATATTCTGGTTGATAGGCCAGGATTTCTTTTAGTTTTTTGGATTTGACCATCGGGTGCAGATGGCAATAGCGATCGATGATCAATTGATTGTCCAGATGGAGGAAAAAATTGATCATGGGATGAATAGTCGCATTCAAAGCCTTTGGATACCAATGCTGATGATTAGCAAAGGTGCCGGGCTGGATGACATGGATCGTATGGCTGGGATCTGACATTACTATCGCCGGGTATTAGCCCACTTGTCCGAAGTGGGTGGTTTAAACGAAACAAGCATGGGCAATAGTTGATGTATATCGCTTGTCGACATCAAAAGTGCCCTGGAGGCGTTGTTCAGAAATCCTTCTTTGACCATCAGGTCCGCTTGTGCGAGCAGCAGATCATAGAATCCTTTCGGATTGTACAGAATCACCGGTTTATGATGCATATGGAGCTGTGCCCAGGTCAGCGTCTCAAACACCTCATCCATCGTGCCAAATCCACCTGGTAAGGCAATAAAGGCATCTGACATATTGACCATCAAGAGCTTCCGGCTATGCATATCAGGCACCACGATCAGCTCTGTCATGCCATTATGAGCGACTTCTTTTTCTTTCAGGGAGATAGGAATGACCCCTGTAGCTGTTCCACCTCCGCTCATCATCGAATCGGCCATGACACCCATCAGCCCTATGCTGCCTCCGCCATTGACCAGCCTGATATTGTTTTCGATAAATATTCCGGCCAGGGTGACAGCATCCCCGGCATAGATGGGTTCGACACCGGTAGCGGACCCTGAATAGACGCAAAGTGATCTCAGTTCGTTCATTTCGCTGTGAAGATAAGCCATCTCTTTTTGAGGATTCACAGCAGGTTAAGGATATAAATGCTGAAGCCATATAGAATGGCGGTTCTTAGCTTACTTTTACGGCAAAATCAAGAATCCCATGGGTCCCGCAGAGGTCTATAAATT